>DATARC010000107.1:0-5890 GCA_036264335.1 Candidatus Dormiibacterota bacterium | reverse complement strand
GGGTTCTCCAAGGCCTACGCGATGACCGGGTGGCGGATGGGCTATGCCGCGGCCAATCCCGAGATCGCGGAAGCGATGTCGAGCTTTCAGAGTCAGGTCACCTCCGGCGCGTCATCGATCACCCAGAAGGCCGCCCTCGCGGCTCTGAAGGGTGACCAGGCGCCAGTGGAAGCGATGCGCGTCCAGTTCGACCGCCGGCGCCGTTACGTAACGGGACGGTTGGAGCAGATGCCCGGCGTTCACCTGGACGGGGTGCCCGAGGGTGCGTTCTATATCTTTCCGCGCGTCGACGAGCTGTACGGCAGCCATGCGGCAGGCATCGAGATCGATGGTTCGGTCAGGTTCGCCGAGGCCTTGCTCGAGCGGTCTCGGGTGGCGGTCGTTCCCGGCTTGCCGTTTGGGTCAGACCGCCACGTCCGGCTTTCCTACGCGTGCTCGCTCGAGACGCTCACCGAAGGCATGGACAGGTTCGAGGCGTTCGCGCGATCGCTGGCCGGCGATCGGTGAGCTCAGCTCCTGGCCCAGGCTCGCTCGAGCCCAGCCGCCACCGCGGCGAGCTCGATATCGCGGCCAACGTGGCCGATCACCTGGATGCCGGCGGGCAGGCCGTCCACGCGAGCCGGCAGGCTGAAGACAGGTTGGCCGGTGAGATTGAACGGCCGGGTAAAGCGAACCAGGGGCGCGGTGTCGACCTCCGGCGCAATCAGCGGCGCGACCGAGGCGGTCGATGGAAGCAGGATCGCGTCCAGGCCCCGCATCGATCTCGCGACCTCCTCGCGCATCCGCTTCTGATCGGCGACGGCCTGCACGTAATCGTGGCCGGTGATCGCCAGCCCGGTGCGGAGGCGCGCCAGCACGTCCGGCCCGTACTTTTCGGGCTCCGTGTCCATCCACTGCTTGTGAAAGGCGACGGCCTCGCTGAGCATGATGTCGAGGCATGCTTTCTGCATGGCGTCGAGGCTGGGCAGCTCGACCACGGGCAACCCCGCGCTGACGGCGTCCCAGGCTTGCTGGACCTGTGCGTCCAGTCCGCTCACCCAACCCGCGGGGACCGCAAGACGAAGGCGTTCCGCAGGGATCGGCTCGATCGAGTCCCAGCCGTCGATCCGCGCCATCATCGCGACGGCGCGGGTGGCGGTGGCGACATCGGGCGCGAGCGAGCCGATGGTGTCCAGGGAAGAGCTCAGGGGCACGACGCCGGTCGTGTCAATGGTCGCGAAGGTCGGCTTGAACCCGACAACCCCGCAGAGGGAAGCCGGAATGCGGATCGATCCTCCAGTGTCGCTGCCGATCGCCCAGTCGCAGGCGCCGGCCGCCACCGCCGCGGCCGATCCGCCAGACGAGCCGCCGGCAATCCGAGAGGGATCGCGTGGGTTGTGGACCGTGCCGTAGTGGCGATTCATGTTCGTCGAGCCGAAAGCCCACTCGTGCAGGTTCGTCTTGCCGATCATCACGCAGCCCGCACCGCGCAGGTTGCGAATCAGCGGCGCGTCCTCCGACTTCGGATCGGTCGGCAGCATCCGGCCGCCGCCCGTGGTGGGCGTACCACGCACGTCGACCAGGTCTTTGACCGCGACCACCTCGCCGTCCCCGTCTTCGCCGGTCATCGCGATGAAGAGGTTGAGGTCCCTGAGCTCTTCCGCGCGTGCGCGCGCGTCGAGAATTTTCATGGACCGATTATTCCAGGAGGTTTGTGAGCAAATGTGCGGCCCAGTGCTGTTGAGCGAAGACCAACGGAAGAACATCGTCGCGTATCACTCGAAGTTCAACGAGGTGTCGGCCAGCCCGTTCGGGCCGGCCGATGAGATCGGGATGCTCAATCACATGACCGCCGAATCGAGGCGTGCGGCGCTGAGCGAGGCGGACGCCGGCAAACCCTTCGACCTTGCCGTCGACTACTTCGTTGGCATGCCGGTGTGGACGGATCTCGGCGATCCCGGGTTTCAGATCTGGATGTCGCACACGCCCGCCGGCAACATGATCGACAACCCGATGGCGCTTTCCGCCGCGGAGAACGAGCTGGTCAGCTACTCGGGCGACTGCATCTCGCTGTACACGCACTGCGGCACCCACGTCGACACGTTTGCCCACTTCGGATACCACGGCCAGATCTTCAACCGCTTCAATGTGAAAGAGCACCTCGGCAGCCGGCACTGGAAGCACGGCGGGGCCGACAAGCAGCCGCCGGTCCTCGCCCGCGGCGTCATGATCGATGTCGCCGCGGCTGCCGGCGTCGATATGCTCCCTGACCGCCACGCCATCGGCGAGAAGGAGCTCATGGATGCGCTCAAGCGCCAGAAGACCGAGCTGCGTCCGGGCGATGTGGTCCTGATCCGCACCGGCAGGATGACGATCTGGCCTGACCAGCAGAGGTTCGTCCCCAACTCTCCTGGCATCAACCGCGAGGGAGCTGAGTTCCTGGCCAAGGCCGGCGCCATCTACATCGGAGCGGACAACGGCGGCGTCGAGCACACGCCGTCGGCCGATCCCGAGAACTGGCTGCCGGTGCACACCTATCTTCTGGCCGAGGCTGGGATCCCGCTCCTGGAGATGGCCTACCTGGAGGACCTGTCCCACGAATCGATCTACGAGTTCGCTTTCATCGGCGCGTGCTTGAAGATCCGCGGTGGCACCGGCAGCCCGATGCGCCCGATCGCCCTGCCGCTCCGCTCTTAGGGGGCGGCGCGCCAGGGGCACCGTCAGGGCCGGTCGACGTCCATGTGCTCGCGCACCAGGCGCCCGGCCTCGATCACGTGCAGCTCCATCAGCCGCCGCGCCTCGCTTGCGTTGCGCGCCTCCAGCGCGTCGATGATGGCGCTATGCCGGTCGCGCGTCGCTTCGGTCCAGCCGGGGATGGTCTCGTAGAAACGGCGCGGCACGTAACGCGTGGCCGCTCGCAGGAACCACCGCAACCGCTTGGCATCGGGCACGTGGTTGATCGTGCGGTGGAACTTGAAGTTCAGCTCCTCGACGCGCTGGGCGAGCTGGCGCTCGTCAGTGGGCTGGCCGAAGCTCTTCAGGATCGCGTGCTGGATCCTGCGCAGCTCGGCGATCGTGGCCGCCGGGATGATGGGGGCGGCCTCCTCGATCAGCAGCCCGGCCACGTGCGCATGCACCCGAAAGGCGTCCTCGACGTCGCGCAACCCAAGCGTCGCCACGCGGAAGCCGCGCCTGGGTATGACCTCGAGCAAGCCCTCGTTGGCCAGTGTCACCAGCGCCTCGCGAACCGGCATCGTGCTGACGCCGAGGGACTCGGCGAGCTGGTGCACCGCCATCCGCTCGCCGGTGGCGTATTGACCGCTCAGCAGGGCGTCGCGCAGGTAGCGTGTCGTCTCCTCGCCCAGCTTCTTCCTGCCGAGGTGCGCCAGCGGGCGCTGGTCGTTTTCGTCGAAGCCGTCGCCTGCCATCAACCCTGTGGCTGCTCCGCCCATCGATACCGCTGCTCAAACCCCAGCATGCGCTGGGCTTTCCGGTTGCTGACCAGCGATCCATGCTCCGCAATCTCGTCGCGCACCGGCACGTTCGGGTAAAACTTGCCCGCCAGCTCACGCGTGGGCAGCACGTGCGCGCTCTCGCTCGCGAAGGTGTTGAAGACCTGGAACCCGAGACCGTCTGTGTCGACGCAGCGCCGGACCATCTGGGCCACGTCGCGGACGTCGACGTACGCCCACATCTCCCGCTTGCGGATGGCTGGGTCGGTGCTCCACACGGGGAACTTCGCGTAGTCGGAGGGGGCCATGACGTCGCCGATGCGCAGCCCGTAGTAGTCGCCGCCGGCACGCGCGTGAAAAGCCGCCGCGGTGCGCTCGTTGACGACCTTCGAAAGACCGTATGCGTCCATCGGCACCGTCGGATGGTCCTCGTCCACCGGAAAGTACTGCGGGTCAAGCTGCTCGTCCGCGAATACCACGCCATAGGTCGCCTCGCTCGACGCGAAGACGACCTTACGAATCCCGGCGCGGACGGCCGCCTCCATGACGTTGTAGGTGCTGGTGGTGTTGATCCGGAAGACCTCGGCGTCGGTCACCAGCTGGACCCGGGGTATGGCCGCGAAATGCACGAGCACGTCGACCGGCTGCGCTCGAAGCGATACCTGCAGCTCGTCGATGCCCGTGTAAACACCGATCGCGCCGAACGCCTGGCCAGACTCGGTCAGGTCGGCGATCAAGGTGCGGCAGCGTAGATCCGCGGCCGGCTTCAGATCGACGTTGAGCACCTCGTGGCCCGCATCGAGGAGCTCCTTGAGGATCCACGCGCCGATCTTGCCGCTGCCGCCCGTGACGATGATCCGCCGCACGCGACCGGCGGCGGCAGAGCTAGCCAAGCGCCTTGGACGCCGGGTACTGGTCCATGAACGTGCGGGCGAGGTCGATGCGCCGCATGAAGACCGCATCGCCCGTCTTCTGCGCGTAGTCGATGAACCTGGCCAGCGCATCCGCGCGGCTGGGGTGGCCGCTGAACCGCGCGTGCAGGCCGATCGACATCATCCGGCTGACGCCGTCGTTGTCGTTGCGCAGCCCGTCGAGCTCCGCCTTCGCATACTCGTAGAAGTGCTCCGGGCTGCCGTAGCCTTGCGCGACCACGAATCGCGCGTCGTTGACGACCAGCGAGTAGGGCGTCACCAGGTGCGGCTTGCCGTGCACCCTGGTCCAGTAGGGGAGGTCGTCGTTGTAGCAGTCGAAGTCGTAGACAAAGCCGCCTTCCTCGACCACCAGTTCACGCGTGTTGACGCTCATCTCGCGGCAGTACCAGCCGAGCGGCCGCTCGCCCACCGTTTTCTTGATCGATGCGACTGCACGCTTGATCGCCTCGCGCTCCTCGTCGCGCGTCATCTCGAAGTGATTCACCCAGCGATAGCCGTGGCCGGCCACCTCGTCGCCGCGTTCGGCCAGCTTCTTGGCGACCGCCGGGTTCCTCTCGAGGGCCACCGCCGCCGCGACGCAGGTGACGTTGATGCCGGCGTTGGCGAAGACCCGGAACTGGCGCCAGACCCCTGCGCGCGACCCGTACTCGTACGCGGACTCGATGGCCAGGTCTCGCATGCCCTCCTGCTTGTATGGCAGCTCGTACAGGTCCTCGTTGAAGTCGTCGCCCATCGCGTACGTCTTCTCAGACCCCTCTTCGTAGTTGAGGATGATCTGGATCGCGACCTTGGCCCCGCCGGGCCACTTGATCTTGGGCGGGAACTCGCCGTAGCCGACCAGCTCCCTCGGCGGACCGGCCACTCCAGGGTTGTCGGTCGTCTTGAACCACTGTTCGTTGAGGCCTGTCGCCATCGCGGCTCTCTCCTTATTAATGTGGTCGTGCGAAGCCGTTCTGGCCCGCCCCCTTTCGCTACGAGGCTATGTGATCAAAGATCTAAAGTCAATTGTTGGTGATAGCCTGAAGCGCCCGTGAGCAACGAGCCAGTGCTGTCGATCCTCGAGGCGATCCGGAGTGCCCTCATCGAAGAGATGGATCGCGACGAGAGGGTGATGGTTCTGGGCATGGACGTCGGGCAGCTCGGGGGCGTTTTTCGCGTCACGCGCGGGCTCATGGAGAAGTTCGGACCCGAGCGGGTGGTGGATACGCCGCTCGCCGAGGGCGCCATCGTCGGCGCCTCGCTCGGGCTGGCGATCGGCGGCATGGTCCCCGTCGCGGAGGTCCAGTTCCTCGGCTTCACGCACCAGGCGTTCCACCAGATCGGTCCGCAGCTGGCGCGGTACCGTTTTCGATCGCGCGGACGGTTCAGCGCGCAGGTGACGATCCGCGCGCCGTTCGGCGGTGGGACGAGGACGCCTGAGTTCCATCCCGATGCGATCGAGGCCCAGTTCGTCCAGGCGCCAGGCGTGAAGATCGTCTGCCCCGCTTTTCCAGACGACGCCAAAGGCCTGCTGCTCGAGGCGATTCG
>DATARC010000052.1:0-8439 GCA_036264335.1 Candidatus Dormiibacterota bacterium | reverse complement strand
GGTCGGGAGATGCGGGTGATGCAGGTGATGAAGCTGAGGGGCAGCGGATTCCGGTCCGGCGAGCACGCCTACCGAATCTCGTCGGCGGGTGTCGACGTCTTTCCCCGCCTTGCCGACCAGCAGGATGGGACGACATACAAGCTGAGCACAGCCCGCGCCTCTACCGGCGTCGAGGCCCTGGACAGGATGCTTGGGGACGGCTACTGGGAGGGGTCATCCACTCTGATCTGCGGTCCATCAGGCGTCGGCAAAACGCTCATGGGTCTGCACTTCATTTTCCAGGGAGCCCACACCGGGCAGCCGGGCATCCACGCGACCTTTCAGGAGACTGAGAATCAGCTCGAGAGAATCGCCAGAGGCTTTGGCTGGTCCATCGACGAGGAAGGCGTCCACATCTTGAGCCGCAGCCTGGTCGACATGTACATCGACCAGTGGGTTTATGAGCTGCTGGACATGATCGAGAAGACAGGGGCGAAGCGCATAGTGATCGACAGCCTGCTCGATCTGATGGTGACGGCCGGGGATCCGCTTCGTTTTCGAGAGTGGATGTACTCGCTCGTCCAGCGATGCGCGCGACGCGGGATCAGCCTGATGATGATCGTGGAGGTGCCTGAGCTTTTTCAGCTACGCCGCATCTCGGAGGGAGGCATCTCCCATCTTGCCGATAACGTCGTGCTGCTCCAGTACGTGCAGGATGGCTCGCGGCTGATGCGCGCGGTCACGGTACTCAAGACGAGAGCTGCGCGCCACGAGCCGATCGCGCACCGTTACGAGATCTCCGAGCAGGGCCTCGTCCTGGGGGACGAGATCGCGTTGGAGCGCTAGGCTCACCACTCGCCGGCCTTTCGGATGGCGCGAGGCCTTGCGTCGGGATCGTAGACAACCCGGTATAACGGTGCCGCCCACAACCAGGTGGTTCGGGGCGGCCGGAATCTTGGATGCGGCCTCAGATGTCCTGGTGGTCTTTCGCCCTGCTTGCCGCCCTGGTGCCACCGTTCCAACGCGAGGGCCGACTCACGAAATTTCTGCACTGCCTGGACGGGTTCGAGCAGGTCCGCGTCGTCGCCTTCGGCGCGGTCGAGGTGCTCCCGCCACAGCCGCAGGCGCAGATCTCGCGCGAAATGCCTGGCGCCGTCGCCAAGGCCGGCCGGATCGCGGGGCTCACGCGGATCGCGCTCTTCGTCGAGGACCGCGCAGGAGACCTCGGAGTCATGGCTCCAGGATCGCCGGTTGAAGTTGTCCGACCCCACCGAGGCCCACACGTCGTCGATTACGCACACCTTGGCGTGCACGTAGACCGGAGTTCCTTCGACGTTTTCGACGTCAAAGATGCCGACGCGGTCGCCGCCCGCGTCCAGCAGCACTTTCATCGCCTGCTCGCGGCCGACCTGGCTCGGCCACTTGAAGAGGCCTTCCTGGTCGAAGTACCGCGGCACCACGGCGATGATCTGCAATTGCGGCGATGACTTCAGCGCCTCCGCAAAGGCCGCCACCACCTCGTCGGACCACAGGAACTGGTCTTCGATGTAGACCAAGCGCCGCGCTCGCTTAACAGCCTTCAGGTAACCCCTCGCGATGCTGCGCTCGCCTTCCGGCGCAAATGGATAGCCATGCCGCCGCCGCCCGTAGGTGCGGAGAACCTGGACCGCCTGGGTGCCGCGAGGCGCAGGGTCAGGCGGTTGTGGAGGCAGCGGGCGGCCCTGGCGCTGGCTGCGACCTCGAATGGCATGCACCACGCGCAGCGGGCCGCTGCTGAGAGGGGTGGGGTCGGCCCAGCGCTCGCGGAACGTGAACTCCAGGTCGCCGACTGCCGGGCCATGGATCTCAAGCTGCACGTCATGCCATGGCGGCGTGGGCCCATACACCGGGGGCATCGGCGGTCGTTGAGGGTCACCGCCGTGGTGGCTGTCGTCGCGCCGGCCGTGGCAGAGGTCGATGCCGCCCACAAACGCCATGTCGCCATCGGTCTGCCCGGCGCGGCGGACGATCACCAGCTTCTGGTGATGGGAGCCGACAAAGCGAATGCGCATGTCGAGCAGCACCTCTCCCCCGGCGGCGTTGACGACATCGCCAAGGTGGCGATTCTCCTTCGTGCTGAAGCCCGCCAGGTCGCCGTGAGATCGCCACAGCAGTCCCTTGACGCTCACGCCGCGCTGTGATGCCGCGCCAAAGCGAGCGCCTACTGTGGTTTCGGGACCTTCCCCCAGCCGCTCGTCGTGATCACCGCGCCAGTCGGTGAAGTAGAGCCGATCGCCCTCTCCCAGACCGTCGACCACCTCCAACAGCCGCCGAAAGTAGTTCGCGCCATGAATGAGAACTCCGACCTGGTTGCCGGTGGTCCATGGTTTACCGTCGCCACGGCGCTGGTCGATCCTGGTCGCCGGATTGCCTCGTTCCGTGGCTGTCAGAAACCAGCTGTCCAGAGCCAGGTCGCTGCCAATCGGACTCTCGGGCATCGCGCGTCACAGACTAGCCTCGCCGGGCGAGCGGGTGTTATGGCCACGGTTCCGCGACGACTCCTTCGTCAGCCGGTAGATCGCCCCCATGGGCCGTTCTATATCGAACCCGACTGGCGATAGGCCAGCGCTGCCGAACGTCCGTTTGGAGCGAGTTGGAGGAAATCGATGAACAGCAACCCAATGGGCCTGGTGGCCTGAGATGGCAACAGTGCAGAACCGAACCGGCGAGGGCAAGGGCGAAGCCACAAACGAGGTCAAGGGCGAGGTCAAGCAAGCGGCGGCCAACCCCGCCCTCGAGCTGCTCGAAAGGCTTGGTTACGCCGTGCGCGGCACCCTTTACGTGGTCATGGGCTTCCTGGCCCTCAAGATCGCGCTCGCCACACCGGGTGGCAAAGCCACCGACCTTTCGGGCAGCCTCGTCTGGCTGATCGGCAACCCGCTCGGCAAGGTTGTGCTCGTCGTGACCATCATCGGCCTGGTCGCCTACGCGCTCTGGGGCCTTATCCGGGCGATCTACGACCCTCTGCATCGCGGCCGGGATGCCAAGGGCATCATGGCGCGGCTCGGTTTCGTCACCAGCGCCATCTCTTATATGGCAATCGCCCTGTTTGCCCTGCACATCCTTGCGGGTCAGGGGGCGGCTTCGCATGACAGCACCCAGAAAACCGTGAGCACGCTCCTGACGAACCCTCTCGGCGGCGCGATCACAGTCGTGCTCGGCGCCGTCGCGATGGCGATCGGCGTCGGCCAGTTCATCGAGGCCTACCGGGCAACCTTTGCGCAGGACCTGAAAGCCGGCGAGATGACCCAGTCTCAGCGCACCATCGCCATTGCCTTGGGCCGGTTTGGGATGGCGGCTCGGGGCGTCACCTTCCTCGTCATCGGCTGGTTCCTCATCCAGGCGGGTCTGTATCACGCGCCAAGCAAAGCCACTGGGTTTGGCGGCGCGTTCCTGTTCCTGCTGGCACAGCCCTATGGACGCTGGCTGCTCGGCGTTGTCGCGCTTGGCTTCATCGCGCTCGGCCTGCACTCGTATGCGTGCGCGAGGTGGGTGAGGTTGCTTGGCAGCAACGTCAATTGAGCGCAGTCGCCGCATCTCTTCCGCTCCATAAGGAGAAGACCGCGCCGTTTCGGTGGCCTTTGCTGCTGCTCGGCGTCGCCTTCCTCCTGGTTTACGCGATCGACACCTTCGCGGCTACGAGGTCCACATACCTCCCATTCGACATTCCGGTGGAGCGCTTCATCCAGTCGATCAACTGGGGCCCGCTCGTCCAGGTCTTCACGGCCCTCGATTGGACGGAGGGCACCCGCCAGCAGATCCTCGGCGTCGCCGGCATCGTCGTGATTGCCGCGGTCAACTGGCGAGCCGTGCCGATGGTTTTGCTGGCTGCGCTGAGCGGTGCGGTCTACACGGTGACGGCAATGGTCATCAACCGCCCTCGGCCATCAGACACGCTCGTCCATGTGATCCGGCACACCGGCAGCAGCAGCTTCCCGAGCGGCCATGTCGCCTTCTTCAGCTGGTTCCTGATCATGCTCGTCGTCTGCCTGGCGTGGGGCCGTCTGCCCAAAGGCATCCTGGCAATCCTTTGGGTGATTGCGGCGCTGGTCCTGCTGATGGTCTGCATCGGCCGCATTTACCTCGGCGAGCACTGGCCGAGCGACGTGATCGGCGGCCTCGCGCTGGGTCTCGGATTCACCGCGGTGGCCCTGTCAATTCGCGTCCTGTCCAATCCGGCGCTGGCGAGGAAGAAGTAGCGACATGGCAGTGAGGTCGGCGGCTCGCCCGGTGGTGCCGGCACGCGAGCTGCCCCCGGACCGATTCTTCAACCGCGAGCTCTCGCGGCTCGACTTCGACAGCCGTGTCCTCACGATGGCTGAAGACAAGGGGCGCCCGCTGCCCGAAAGGCTCCGCTTTCTTGCGATCGTCAGCGACAGCCTGGACGACTTCTTCCAGGTGAGGGTCGCCGGGCTGCGGGAGCAGCTCATGGCGACGGTGAGCCTGACCTCTCCGGATGGCATGACGCCCGAGGAGCAGCTGGCTGGAATCGGCGAACGGGTGCGGAACCTGGTCGACCGTCAGTCGGCGGTGTTCTCCGGCGACCTGCTGCCGGCGCTGGCTGCAGCCGGCTACAGGATCACACCGACCAGCGAGCTCAGCAAGACGGACCGCACCGCGCTGGCGGAGGTCTTCAAGGAACGGATTTTTCCTGTGCTGACGCCGCTGGCCGTTGATCCCGCGCACCCTTTTCCCTACATCTCCAACCTCTCACTGAACCTCGCGGTCATGGTGAGAGACCCGGCGCGCCACCAGCCACGTTTCGCCAGGGTCAAGGTGCCCCCATTGCTTCCGCGATTCATAGCGCTCCCCGACGGCGAAAGATTCGTGCCGCTCGAGCAGGTCATCGCCCTTCACCTGCCCGTGCTCTTTCCGGGCATGGAGATCGCGAGCTATCACTACTTCCGCGTCACACGCGACGCCGACCTGGACATCGACGACGACGAGGCGGAGGACCTGATGGCCGCGGTTCAGGCGGAGCTTCTGCGCAAGCGCCGGAAGGGACGGGTAGTCCGACTCGAAGTCGATCCCGACATGTCGCCGGACGTTCTGCTCTTGCTGCGGCGCGAGCTCGACCTCACGCCGCAGGACGTCTACTCGACGAAAGGGATGCTGGATATGACAGGCCTGCTGTCGATCCACCTGCGCGGCCAGGCGGCGCCACAAGTCTGGATGCCCACAACGCAACCCCGCCTGCGGCCGCTCGGGGGCGAACCTGTCGATTTCTTCGACGTGATCCGCGACGGAGACGTTCTGGTCCATCACCCGTATGACTCGTTCGCGACATCGGTCGAGGCATTCATCGAGCAGGCTTCGCGAGACAAGGACGTCCTCGGGATCAAGATCGCCATGTACAGGACTTCGGGGCCTGACAGCCCAATCGCTCGCGCGCTCAAGAGAGCTTCGCAGTCGGGCAAGCAGGTGGTTGCCCTGGTGGAGCTGAAAGCGCGAGGCGACGAGCAGGCGAACATCGAATGGGCGAAGGCGATGGAGGAGGCGGGAGTCCACGTCGTCTACGGCCTCGTCGGCCTCAAGACGCACGCCAAGCTCACCCTGGTCGTCCGGCAGGAAGGCGACGACGTGCTGCGCTACGCCCACATCGGCACCGGCAACTACAACGCCGCGACCGCCGGCACCTTCGAAGACATCGCCGTGTTCACTGCAGATCCAGAGGTGACCGCGGACATCGCGGAGCTGTTCAACTACCTGACCGGCTACAGCCGCCAGAGCAAGTACCGGAAGCTGCTGGTCGCCCCCACCACCCTTAGGTCGGGCATCGTCAAGCTGATCCAGCAGGAGGCGACGAAGCCGGGCGGGCGCATCGTGATCAAGGTCAACAACCTGGTCGACCCTGAGGTGATCGACGCGCTCTATCGAGCTTCTCAAGCGGGCGTGAAAATCGACCTGGTGGTGCGCGGCATATGCTGCCTCAAGCCTGGCGTTCCGGGGCTCTCAGAAGGGATCCGGGTGCGCTCGCTGATCGGGCGCTTTCTCGAACATTCACGGGTCTTTCGATTCGGCAGCGAAAAGGCCCGCCACGTTCTGATCGGCTCGTCTGATCTGATGCCCCGCAACCTGGACCGGCGCGTCGAGGCCGTCGTCCCCATCGACGACCCCGACCTGACGCGGGAGATCGACCAGTTTTTGAAACTGGCCCTGGCGGATGACACCCTTGCGTGGGAGCTCTCCGCCGGCGGAACCTGGACGAGGGTGCCGACCGTTAGAGGGCTCAACACCCAGGAGCTGATGCGGCGCGCCACTTTGGGCATAGTTGACGAGGTGATCGAGCAAGCGGTATGAGCAAGACAGTCCCAGGACGAAACCCCAAGACCAGAACGCGTTCCGCCTCCACGGGCAGCACCAAGCGGGCGACCAGCCTGTTGATCCTGAGCTCAAAGGCCGGCTCGATGACACCGGCAATCGAGGCGAAGCTGCGCCAATCCTTCCCGAACAGCCTGGTCGTCGAGTTCGATCCCAAGATGGACATCGAGACCATGGTGTCGCCCAAGGCCACGGTCGTCGTCGCAGGCGGCGACGGGACGATCGGATGGGTGGTACGCAGGCTTGCCGACACCCGGCATCCGCTCGGCATTCTCTCGCTGGGCACCTTCAACAACTTTGCGAAGTCGCTCCGCCTGCCCACTAACGTCAACGCCGCGATCCGCGTGATCCAGACTGGCCGGCCGCGCGCGATAACCCTGGGTCGGGTCAACGACAAAATATTCCTGGAGGCCTCCGCGATCGGGCTGTTCGGCGAGTTCATCACCGCCGGCGAGTCAGCCAAGGATCGGGCGTTTGGACAGTTCGCGGACGATCTGAAGAACATCGCCGCGGCCAAGCCCTTCACCTATGAGCTCACCGGCGACATACGTGGCAGCGGCACTGCAATGTCGCTCGTGTTCACCAACACCACATCCATCGGCGCCCAGATGCCGGTCAGCGACAAGACGCCGGTGGACCCCTACCTGGAGCTGTCGGTCCATGCCGGCGCCACGCGCACCGACATCGCCAAGCGAGTCCTGGCGCGAGTGGTTTTGTCGAAACACAAAGAAGGGGGCCTCGGTCAGGTGTTCAAGTTTCGAAAGCTCGTGGTGACGACCAAACCGCGGGTGACCATCTATGCCGACAACGAGAAGGTCGGGCCGACACCGGCAACGATCACGGCAGAGCTCAGTGCGCTTCGGGTGATCTTGACCAAATGAGCGCCCAGCCGCAGGACACAAGTGCGCCGATGGCTGCGCCCAAGCAGGCCGCGGCCGAGGTCATCGCCGGCCAACCCGGACCGGCGGCACGGCGCTGGCTCGGGCCCACAGCGCTGATCTTCTTCTTGCTTTTCGTCGTCGACAGCTACCTGGTGGTGCAGAACGAAGTCCTGCCGTTTGACCTTCCCATTGCGAGGTTCGTCCAGGGCATCAATTGGGGCCCGGTCGCGTATCCGATGCAACTGATCAACGCGAGCGCCGGTTACGGACAGGTGGTGCTCGGCGCGGTGGCAATCGTCGCGATGTTCGTATTCGAGAGACGTGCAGGATGGCTGATGCTGATCGGCAGCGTCTCCAGCCTTCTGGACAACATCATCAAGCTGCTGGTCTCCCGAAACCGGCCGACCGTGGACCTCGTCCACATCCTCACCCCCGCCTCAGGCTTCAGCTACCCGAGCGGGCACGCGGTGTTCTTCACGTGGATGAGCTTCATGATCGCCTTCGCGCTCGCCCCGAGGGTCAAGCCGGCGGTCAGACCGATCCTGTGGATCGTGGCCGCAATCGTGATCATCCTCACGTGCATCGCCAGGGTTTGGGCGGGCGACCATTGGCCGAGCGACGTCCTCGGCGGGGTGCTGCTAGCGATCTCCTGGTCCGCCTTCGTGCTCTGGCTGCCAGAGCGATGGCTGCCTTCTCCCAGCTTCCGATGGTTTCGGGGGCGCAGCCGGCAAACCTCATGATTCGCGGCCGCTCGCTCACCATCGGCATCGTGGCCGCGCTGGCCGTCGCCGTCATTGCCGTGCTCATAGTGATGAATCCGGCGCCGCCGGCGGACGTGACAGTCGAGCGAGACGTCCAGTCGACCAACTGGGGTCCGCTCGCGCTGGCGTTTCCAGCCTTCAGCTGGATCGGCGACGCCAAGGGCGCCGTGCTGGATGCCCTCGTCTTCGTCGCGGTCCTCATCTGGAATCGTCGAGCCTGGATCCTGGCCGTGGCGGGGTTCGTGACCGGCGCCTGGTACGTCTTGCTTGCCCACCTGATCAACCGCCCCCGGCCGACCACTGCGCTCGTGCTCCAGGTGACCGAGCATCCCGCCGCCTCGAGCTTTCCCAGCGGACACACGATTTTCATCGCGACGGTGACCACCATCCTCATGTTGTGCCTTGGCTATCGATTCCTGCCGCGTTGGGCGATACCGATCGGATGGGCGGTCGTCGCC
>DATARC010000045.1:0-2117 GCA_036264335.1 Candidatus Dormiibacterota bacterium | reverse complement strand
GGAGCTGGTGATGCGCTGTGGAATGATGCCGATCTTGCCGACGCCCGGGGTGATGAGCCCGGGGCAGTTGGCCCCGATCAACCGCGCGGACGGATACCCGCGCAGGAAGTCCTTGACCTTGATCATCTCCTGGATCGGGATCCCCTCGGTGATGCACACGATCAGCGAAATGCCACCCGCGGCCGCCTCCATGATCGCGTCGGCCGCAAATGGCGGAGGCACGAAGATGCCAGAGGCGTTGGCGCCTGTCGCTTTCACACCGTCGGCCACCGTGTTGAACACGGGCAGGCCGAGATGGGTGGTCCCACCCTTCCCGGGGCTCGTGCCCCCCACCACCTTGGTGCCCATCTCGAGCATCTGGCCGGCGTGGAAAGTGCCTTCGCGACCGGTTATGCCCTGGACGATGACCCTGGTCGAGGTGTCCAGAAGGATGCTCATCTCGGCGCCGCCGCCTTCGTCAGCTCGACGATCTTTTGCGCGGCCTCCCATGCACTGGCGCCTGGTTCGATTCCGTTCTGCTTGAGGATCGCGCGACCCTCTTCTTCGTTGGTGCCGCTCATGCGGACGACCAGCGGCAGCCTCATCTTCAGGTTGTCGCGTGCGGCGACCAGGCCCTTGGCGACCTCGTCGCCCCGGGTGATGCCGCCGAAAACGTTCATCAGCACGCCCCGAACGCGCGGATTCATCAGGATCACCGCCAGCGCGTTCTCCACGATCTCGGCTTTGGCGCCTCCACCGATGTCGCAGAAGTTGGCGGCCTTGCCGCCGGCCCGCGCCACCAGGTCGAGCGTGTTCATGCAGAGGCCCGCGCCGTTGCCGATGATGCCGATGTCGCCGTCCAGCGAGACGTAGGTCAGGCCACGCTTCTTGGCCTCGACCTCGTAGGGATCGCCTTCGAGGACCGAGCCGTAGCGCTCCTCGAGATCCTTGTGCCGCCACGCCGCGTTTTCGTCAGTCTCCAGCTTGGCGTCGCCGGCGATGATCTCGCCCTTCTTGGTGACGACGAGCGGGTTGATCTCGGCGGTCACCGCATCCAGCTCGGGAATCGCCCGGTACAGCTTTCTGACCAGTGCAGTGAGAGGCCGGGCCAGCTCGCCGAGGCCGGCATCGAATGCAAGCTGGTTGAGCTCGAAGTCAAGCGGCCCTCGCCAGGGATTTGGATGCAGCCGGGCGATCGACTCGGGCGCCTCCTCGGCGACCTGCTCGATGTCCATCCCGCCCTTGGCGGACAGCATGAGGATGTTGTTCCGCGAGTCGCGATCGACAGTGAATCCAAGGTAGATCTCGCGCTCGATATCGAGCGCGGTCTCGCAGTACACGAGTGGCACCTTGAATCCCTTGATGTCCATGCCGATGATCTGGGCGGCAGCGTTGCGTGCCTCGTCGGGTGTTTTGACGACCTTGATGCCGCCGGCCTTGCCGCGGCCGCCGACGGGGACCTGGGCTTTGATCGCCACCGGGCCGAGCTCCTCGCAGGCGTGCGCCGCCTCGTCGGGCGTGCGCGCGACTTTTCCGGGCGGGATTTGAATACCGAGCGATGCAAGCACCTCTTTGGCCTGGTACTCGAGAAGCTTCATCCCGTGGTCAAGCGTACCCGGCTCGGACTATTCGGACGGGCGCGGCCGAAAAACCACGATCACGAACAGGCCGCCAACCAGAAAGAGGCCGATCCCGACGATGCCGAGGCTGGAGAACGCTGCGGCATCAATGTGCGAGGCTCCCTGGAGAACGCCGCCCACTCCGATAACCATCAATGCCGCCCCAAACCATCGCTCACGTCCGGCGGGTGGGTACTGATATCTCATCCACGGCGGCCGCTTTCCCCTGAACGCCATCCACGCCCCCTGAACGATCACCATCGCCGCAACCAGGAGCAGCAGCAGGCCGACTGCGCCGGGCAGCCCGCTCACAAGGGGATGTTGCCGTGCCGGCGCGCGCTGCGGCGCCGCTCCTTGCGCAGGGCGATCTTCAGCGCGCGGATCAGCTCTCCGCGCGTGCGGCCGGGCTCTATGACGTCGTCGATGTATCCCCGTTCCGCTGCGACGTACGGATTGGCAAAGCGCTCGGTGTAATCGGTCACCAGCTCGCGCCGGCGAGCGATCGGGTCGGTGGCCGCC
>DATARC010000033.1:0-17918 GCA_036264335.1 Candidatus Dormiibacterota bacterium | reverse complement strand
CTCGTCCTCGCGGGACTGGCAAGCTGGAACCTGCAGCCCGGATCCTGGCTCTTGTGGATCCTGGTCGGTCTCATCTCAGGCGCCGTCGCTGCGCGCGTGGTGGCGGGTCGCGGCTTCGGCTGCGTCGCGGACATCCTGGTGGGAGTGGCCGGCGCGTTCATCGGCGGCTACCTGCTGGCGGCGATTTTTGGCGCCAACACGACAGTCGGGTTCTGGGGCAGCATCGTCGTCGCCTTCATCGGCGCCGCCGCGCTCCTGGCGGCGCTGAAGCTGCTATCCGGCGGTCGCCTCTGACGCATCGCCCGCAGCGAGCGTCGCAACCCGGTCGATCGCCGCAGCGGTCTCGACCGGCATGTACAGCGGGATGTCGTGCGGCGACTCGTACCAGCTGATCTCGACGTTGGGCGCCAGCTCCGCCAGCCTGGCCGCGCCCGCCTCTCGCGACGTCGCGATCCTCGCTGGCCCGTGCCTGGCCAGCAGGGCGGCAGCAGGCACATCGACCCGCGGCCATAGAACGTCGGGTTGCGCTTCGTAAAGGCCGCGTAACAGCTCCAGGCGCACCGGCGCGGTAAGTGTCAGCACCATCGCCTCGCCATCGGGAACGATCCTCGCCTTGACGAACGACTCGAGGTCCTGGTCCCATGCGCCTTCGAAGTCGGACTTTGATTGAGCTACAGCTTCCTCGAACGACGTGAAGCGAGGTAACGGCGGCTGCATGATCTTCTGCGCCTCCTCCCAGCTGAAGAGGTTGGCGGCGCTCTGTACAGGTCCGTCTATGAACACCAATCCGCCCGCGATGCCCTGGCGCGTGCCGACCAGCTCCAGCGCCACTGTCGCACCCCACGAATGGCCAACCACAACCGGTTTCTGAAGCCCGAGCTGATCGATCGCGAAAACGGTGTCCTTCAGCAGCTCTTCCATCCCATAGCCTTCCGGAAACCGCGGCGCCCGCGGGGGCTGTCCGGTCAGCCCATGACCACGTTGGTCCAGCGCGACCAGACGGCGGTGAGGGAGGCGGTGCGCCAGACGTTCCCAGTAGCGGGCATTCGAGCTGAGCCCGTGAAGCAAGAAGATGGGCGGCTGGCGTTCTGAGCTGGATTGCGGCGCCCAATCCAGGTAATGCAGGCTAACGCCATCCCGCTCAAGCCAGCCGTCAGCAGGTGCGCCCACGACGCGAAGACTAGCTCGCTGCGGCGGCCACCTCGTCCGGCGCGCGCTCGTCGTGCTGCGCCGCCTGCCTCGCGCGCCTCTTGATCAGCAACGCCGAGAACGCGGTCAGAGCGAGGACGACGATCGGCAGCACCAGCGTCTGCTTCAACGCATCGATGTAGCCGGTTACGAACACGTCGTGAGCCAGCGCCGTCAACTGCTGAGCGACGGACGGTGGGAGGCCGGCAGGCAGCTTGGCTCCGTTCTCGCCGGTCCCAATCTGAAAGCCATTGGCAGCGACCGAGCTGAACGCGGCAACGAACTGATCCCTGAAAGCAACGGGCAATGCGGCGGCGTGGCTCACCGCCTGGTCATGCAGCGTGATCGCCAGGCGGTTTTGAAGCAGCGCGCCGACCACCGCGCTGCCGACAGCCTGGCCGACCTGCCTGGTCGTGTTGAGCACACCTGATGCAGCACCGGCCATTCGAGGCTCGATGTTGCGCATGGCGACGGTGGTGAGCGGGGCGAACGTCATGCCCATGCCGGCGCCGGCGACTATGGCGGGCACCAGGAAGGTGAGCCACGTCGAGTCGGGGCCCGCGACGACCGTGAGGGTGCCGAATCCGATCGCGAATACGAACACACCTGTCATCAGGATGTACTTGCCGCCGATCCGGTCCGCCATGCGGCCGGCGAAAGGAGCCACGATCATCGACGTCAGGGACATCGGCGCCAAGGTCAATCCGGCGGTGAGGGCGGAGAAGCCGCGTACGGACTGCAGGTAGATGACGATCGGGAGGAACAGGCTCATCATCCCGAACGCGATCGAGGCGCCAATCCAGTTGGCGACGGCGAAGTTCCGCTCTTCAAAGAGAGACAGCGGAACCAATGGTTCGGTCTGGAAGCGTTCCCAGATCACGAACAGGACGAGCAGCACGACGCCCAGTCCGATGACCTCGGGGATCGTGACCACGTACGAGCCGATCTGGCCCCAGTTGAAGCGCTCGCCTTCGATCAGGCCGAAGACCAATCCAAAGAGCCCGCCGGTCGCGAGGAAGACGCCGACGACGTCCCAGCCGTGGCTGCGGCCCGGCCGAAGGTCGGGAATGATGAAAAAGGTCGCTATCAGCGCGGCGACGCCGATGGGGACGTTGACGAAAAAGATCCACCGCCAGTCCACGTAGGTGACGATCGCTCCACCGATGGTTGGGCCAGCGAGGGTTGCCAGGCCTGCCACGCCGGCCCAGATGCCAAAAGCTGCGCCACGGCGCTCGGGTGGAAACAGGCTCGTGAGGATTGCCAGCGTCTGCGGCACCAACAGCGCGCCACCGACACCCTGGAGCACGCGGGCGGCGATCAGCTGGTTCTCATTCTGCGAGAGGCCGCACAGGGCGGAGGCGAGGGTGAAGATGGCGAGACCGGCGGCAAACAGGTTGCGCTGGCCGTACAGGTCGCCCAGGCGGCCGGCGGTGATGAGCAGAACTGCGTACACGAGGATGTAGGCGTTCAGGACCCACAGGATCCCGTCGAGGCTGATCTTCAGCCCCGCGCTCATGGCCGGAATGGCCACGTTCACGATCGTGGTGTCCAGCATGATCATGAAAAAGCCGGTGACCAGCACCAGCAGGACGATCCACGGGTTTCTGCTCTTTTCAGCCATACCTACGACTCAACCTTATCTGCCGGCATTCGATTCCCCCAATTTCGCTCGCGAACCGGGCCTGACCGTCAACTCGGCTTGGCGCATCAAGAATCATTCTCGTGCGCCGTCTCGGCAGACAATTGGTGTGGATGGACCGAATACAGCTGGAAGGCATGGTGTTCAGCGGCCGTCATGGAGTGCGTCCGGCCGAACGAGCGGAACTGCAGGAGTTCAGGGTGGACGTCACGATCGAGGCCGACCTTGCGGTCGCAGGGCGGAGCGACGCCGTCGGTGACACCGTCGACTATCGGCCCGTTCACGCCATCGCCAAGAGCGTGATCGAGGGCGAATCCGCCAAGCTCATCGAAACCCTCGCGGAGCGCATCGCCGAGCGCGTGCTCGCGCTGGACAGAGTCGCGGGCGTGTCGGTCCGGGTCGCCAAGCGACCGCAGAGCATGCGTCCGATGGACGCCGCGGCTGTCGTGATCAAGAGGACGCGCGCGTGACGGTCGCCTACTTCGATTGCTTTTCGGGCATCTCAGGCGACATGGCCATCGGCGCGCTGATCGACGCCGGGGCCGACGCTGCGATCGTCGATGCCGCGGTCGAAGCAATGCGACTCGGGGACGAGGTCAAGGTGGAGGTTCGGCGCGAAGCCCGCGGTCACGTGTCGGGCACAAGGGTGCAGGTCGAGGCCGGCGGGCGGGTCGAGCGAACCGTGCCTCGGCTGCGGGGCGTGGTTGAGGAAGCTGACGTGCCCGATGGCGTCAAGCACCAGGCGCTCGCGGCGATCAACCGCCTGGCTCAGATCGAAGCGCGAATTCACGGCGTTTCGGAACAGAACCTCCACCTGCATGAGCTTGGCGGGGCGGACACGCTGGTCGACCTTGTCGGCGCCTTCTGGCTGCTACGCGACCTGGAGGTGACCCAGGCGTACGCCTCGACTCTGCCGGCGCCCCACGGCGTCAAAGGAGACATGCCGCTGCCCGCCCCCGCGAGCGTCCGTCTGCTCGAGGGCAGCGGCGCGGTATTTGAGGACGCCAACGGTGGACTGGAGCTGGTGACGCCGACCGGCGCCGCCATCCTGGCGGTCGCCGCGAGGTTCGAGCGGCCCGCCATGCTGTTGAAATCGATCGGTTACGGCATCGGCGCGCGCGCCTTGCCCGGCAACGCGCTCGCCGTGTGGATTGGTGACCAGGCCCGCAGCGAGACCGGCATCACAGTGATCGAAACCAACATCGACGACATGGCACCGAACTTGCTCGCGGCCTTATGCGAGGACCTGATGGCCGCCGGAGCCCTCGACGTCACCGTCACGCCCGCTCTCATGAAGAAGGGACGCTCAGGCCATCTGGTGACCGTGATGGCGCCGCCCGACCTGGTCGCGCGGCTGACCGACGACCTGCTGCGTCACAGCACGACGTTGGGGGTGCGCATGACAAATGTGCAGCGGGTGCTGGCCGGCAGGCGAACCATCGAGGTCCAGACGTCGCTGGGCACCGCGCGGGTGAAGGTGAAAGAGATTGGTGGCGAGCCGGTCGATGTCTCACCCGAGTACGAGGACTGCAGGCGCATCGCTCGGGACACGGGTCAGGATGTCGGGCGGGTCATGAGATTGGTGGCCGAGACGGCCCGGAGAGAGCTGGGGCTCGCCTGAGCCGCCGACAGCGGAGCCGCGACAATTAGCGCCATGACGGCTCGGGCTCTCGATGGCAAGGCCGCGGCGGGCGAAATCTACGAGCGAATCGCTGTCGATGTCGCAGCACGAATCGCAAGGGGTGGTTCGCGACCAAAGCTGGCGACTGTCGTCGTCGGTGACGATCCTGGTTCTGCCCTCTACGTGAAGATGAAGCAGGCCAATGCGAGGAAGGTTGGGATCGAATCGGACGACCACCGCCTGCCGGCGTCCACGACGACCGATGAGCTGCTGCAGCTCGTCGACACCTTGAATCGGGACGACACGGTAAGCGGCATCCTGGTCCAGCAGCCCGCGCCCCGACATATAGATATGACGCGCGTGATCCGCTCGCTCGACCCCGCGAAGGACGTCGACGGCGCCCATCCGTTCAATGCGGGCATGGTGGCGCTGGGTTTCGCCGGCGGGATCGAGCCCTGCACCCCCGCCGGAATCATCGTGCTGCTGGAAAGGGCGTCAGTTCCGATCGCCGGCGCAAATGCGGTTGTGGTTGGGAGAAGCAACCTGGTTGGAAAGCCCACCGCCCTCCTTCTACTGCAGCGCCACGCCACGGTCACGATCTGCCACACGCGGACCACCGACCTGGCGAGTCAGTCCCGGTCCGCCGACATCCTGGTGGCGGCCGCCGGAAAGGCGAACCTCATCACCAAGGACATGGTGAAACCTGGCGCGGCCGTGATCGACGTCGGCACGAACGTTGTCGATGGCCGGCAGGTGGGCGATCTTGGGCCGGGGGTCGCTGATGTCGCCGGGTGGCTAACCCCGAACCCGGGTGGCGTTGGGCCGATGACCCGCGCCATGCTCATCAGGAACACCTATGAGGCTGAGGTTCGACGGACCGGCGGCTAGCGTGAGCGCGTGACCTACGAAGAGTCGCTTGCCTACATCTCGAAGCTGGGCCGCTTCGGCATGAAGCTCGGGACCGAGCGAACAAGGGCGATCCTGGACCACCTCGGCAACCCGGAACGCGGCATGCAAGGTGCATTGATCGCAGGCACCAACGGCAAAGGCTCGACCGCTGCCTGTCTCGCCTCCATCCTGCATGCGTCGGGCCACAACGTCGGCTTCATGCCCAAGCCTCATCTCATTTCATACACCGAGCGCATCCAGGTCAACGGCGTCCCGATCAGCGAGCGCGACTTCGTTCGGGTGCTCGAGGAGCTCAAGCCCACGCTCGATGCAATCGCGCTGGACATCGGCCAGGCCACGGAGTTCGAGATGTTGACCGCGATGGCGATCGTCTACCTCGCACCGAGAATCGACCGGCTCGTATGCGAGGTCGGGCTGGGGGGCAGGCTCGACGCCACAAACGCGCTCGATCTCGGCGTCGCGATGATCACCAACGTCGACCTCGATCATCAGAAGTACCTTGGGGACACGATCGAGAAGATCGCGCAGGAGAAGGCCGCCATCATCAAGCCCGGAAACAAGGTCATCACCGGCTGCGAGGGCGAAGCGCTCGAGATCGTGGAGGAGCACGCCGGGCGGGCCGGCTCCACGCTCTGGCGCCTGGGCCGGGAGATCACCGTCGAGTCGACGCCGAAAGGCTGGGATGGATACGACCTCAATGTGAAGGTTGCAGGCCAGGAACTTTCAGACCGTGCCTGTCCCCTGGTCGGCGATTACCAGCCTGCCAACGCGGCGCTGGCAGTGGCGGCCGCGGTCGCGCTCGGAGATGCGACAGAGGATTCGGTGCGGCGCGGCCTGGCAGCGACGGTCTGGCCGGGCAGGCTTCAATTGATTTCCAGCGGGCCTCGCGTAATTCTCGACGGCGGGCATAACCCGGCGGCAATGACCAGGTCTGGCGCCGCGGTTCGCGGGCTGATTGGAAACGAGCGTCTCGTGGCCGTCTTCGCGATGCTGAGCGAGCGCGATCCCAATCAGCTCCTCGCTGCGTTGCGGAGCATGAAGCCGGACGCGGTGGTCTTCACCGAGCCCGCCAGCGCGGGCGGCCATGCCATCCCGGCCGAGCAGCTGGCCGGCATCTACGGCGCTGGCGCGACCACTGCCACTCCCGCGCCGGCGGCGCTTGACCGGGCCAAGGAGCTGGCCGGTGCTGGCGGCAACGTGCTCGTTTGCGGTTCGCTCTACCTGGTCGGCGAGATCCTGGCCGAGACTACGGAGATCGGCGGACGCTGAGGCTTGCGGTCTGGTAGTAATGGATCGCATGCAAGCTCCAGGCAGCCAGGGCTTCTATCGCGGCGCAGATCGGATCATCGGTGGCGTCTGCTCCGGCCTGGCCGAGGGCTTTCACGTCGAGGTGCTCTGGGTCCGCGTGGCGTTCGTCGTTCTCGGGTTCATCAACGGCGTCGGACTGCTGCTTTACATCGTCTTGTGGGTGCTGATGCCCGAGCGGGCCGGTTACCGACCTCCCGGCCAGAACGCCTTCGAGTCGATGGGCACCGACATCAGGCGGGCCTGGATTGACTTGAAAAACCAGTTCGGCTCAGGTCCGGCCACACCAGCCGCCTCGGCCTCCAACACGGGCTTTGCGCCGCAGGCCACAAGCGCGCCGGCTCCCGCCGCCACCGAAGGCGCCGCATTGCCGCCCGTCTCCCCGCAGTCCGTCACGCGGAACCCGACATTCATCTTCGGCGCGATCCTGGTCGTGATCGGGATCGCCTTCCTCGCGGCCAACAGCGGTGTGACGTGGGACGTCATCCTGCCGGCGGCCTTGATTGCCCTCGGGATTGTGCTGCTGGTAAGAAACCTGCAGAAAAGGGCCTGACCACCGAGGCCCTCGCCCGCTACAGGCGCCCCAGCTGTCGCAGGTCGATCTTCCAATCGCGCTGGGGCGCGCGCATGAAACGCACGCAGAGGAAGGCGGAGCCGACGATCATCGGCAGCAGCAGGACCAGGGCGACAATCACCCACAGACCGCCGGCGCTCAAAGCCACGCCCGCGATCAGCGCCGCCGCGATTCCCAAGCCGGCGCCACCCGCGAGCAACTCGGTCGCCGACCGGATCTGATTGGTCGGCTTGGCGCCGAGAGCCGGTGCTGCGGCAGGCCTCGGTCTGGCACCCGCCATCCACACGTAAAGCACCAGGCTCACACCAGCGAGTCCCGCCAACAACGCGACCACCTCGGCCAGAAGGCCGTCTCGCGTGTCGGCGACGCGACCCCCGGCGATGAAGGCGATGACGATGAGCACCGACCCGATGACAAGGGCGAGCCAACGCAAGTTACTGGTTGGCGGCGACGATGGTCGCGCGAAGGCGTCGCATCCCCTTGAGCCATCGGTCGTAGTCGGAGGCGCGTCGGCGGAAGTATTCCTCGACCTCGGGGTGGGGAAGTATGAGAAACCGCTCGTCGTGAATGCCCTGCAGGACTGAGTCGGCGACCACGTCGGGCTCGAGCGCAGTAGCGGTGAGAAAATCCAGGCCCCGCCTGCGTTCCATCGCCAGCATGTCCGTCTTGACGCCCAGCGGGCACAGGCAGGACACGTGGATTCCCTCGTCCCCGTGGGCGATCGCCAGCCATTCGAAGAATGACAGTGCCGCCGCTTTGGTCACTCCGTAAGGAGCGGCGAACATATGGTTGAGGAGGCCGGCGGCGGACACGGTGCCGACGATGTATCCCTCCTTGCGCGCCAGCATCGCGGGAAGCGCGTGGCGAGCAAGGTAGACGTGGGCCATCACATTGACATCCCAGATGCGCTGCCAATCCGAGTTCGCCGCCTCGGGGCCCCCGCCCACTGCGATGCCGGCGTTCGAGCACAGGATGTCGATACGGCCTTTGGCGATATGAACTTTTTCCACAAGCTGCGCGACGTCAGTCTCATTCGATACGTCGCAGCGGATGGCCATCCCGCCAATCTCGCGAGCCACGCTCCAGGCATCTTCCGCATCGATGTCTGCTACGACCACCATCTCGGCGCCCGCCGCCGCAAATTTGCGTGCGAGTGCACGACCGATGCCTCGCGCTCCGCCTGTCACGACCACGACGCGGTCAGCTACTTCCATGAATGGCAGCGCGAGTCTACCCTGCGCGCGAACCCTGCTCGACTCTCCGGCGGTCTCTCCCCCGAGGCAACCCTTGACATGGTTGAGAGTGGGTTGAGAAATTTCGAGAAATAAAACAAGAGGCTTGCTTCCGCAACCACCGATACCGCATAGAATCACTCCCCATGGTCGGTGGGGGCCTCGACTACAGCGCGCCATTTCAGCGCGCCATTGAGCTGATCGGTAAGCGCTGGACGGGGGCGGTCGTCAAAGCCTTGATTCCGGCGCCTGCTCGATTCAATCAGCTTCTTGCCGGTATCCCCGGCATCAGTGACCGCGTGCTCACGGAAAGATTGCGCGAGCTCGAGACCGAAGGCCTGGTCGAGCGTCTCGTCGACCCCGGTCCACCGGTAAGGGTCAGCTATCGACTCACGTCGCGAGGCCGGGCGCTGGAGCCTGTGCTCGCTGCGGTGGCGAGCTGGGCTGACAGCTGGCTGACATCGATGGAGGCTGCGGTCGGCTAAGGCTCGCGGTGGTTACCAAGCCTCCGCCACTCGGCTGATAGGCTTTAGCGCGATGCCGATTGGCGACTTCCTGCGCCGGCGGCCTGAAGGGCAGGCGTGCCTGGCTTGCGGGTCCCCATTACCTCACGGCGCTGTGTTCTGCCCGTCGTGCGGCGTGCGCGCCGACGATCCTCAGGCCGAGCCGCTGCACATCGTCGACAGGACCACCGGACTCTTCAACGATCGTTTCGTCCGGCCCGTTCTCGAGGACGAGCTCGCACGCGCTCACCGCTATCAGCGCAACCTCGGGGTGCTGCTGGTCGAAGCAGACGGCACAGGTTCACCTGAGGAGTCGCTGAAGATGATGGCCGCTGCGCTGGCCGGCACGGTGCGCGACGTTGACACGCCCGGCGTGCTGGGTCGAACCCCGCCCCAGCTCCTCGCGATCCTGCCGGACACGGACGTTGCCGGCACCGCGCATGCCGCCAACCGGGTGCTCTCCGCTGTCAATGAGGCCCTGAAGCTGCACGGCGGTCATGCTTCCGTCGGCCTCGTCTGCGTCAGGCCGGGCCAGCGGGTGCGGGCCGGTGCCGTGATCGAGAGCGCGAGCCGCTCGCTGCGCTCGGGTCGGCCCGAGATGATGGGCAAGCCCGCCTGAGCGTCGAGGTTTACCTCGCCCGTCACGGCGAAACCGAATGGAGCCTCAGCGGCCGGCACACGGGTAAGACCGATCTGCCGCTGACCTCTAATGGCGAGGCGAAGGCGGCGCGTTTGAAAGCTCCACTCCAGAAGATGCACTTCGACGTCGTGTTCTCGAGCCCTCTACAGCGAGCAACGCGCACGGCCGAGCTCGCCGGGTTTCCGGCACCGGAGCTCACCGACCTCTTGCGCGAGGTCGACTACGGCGAGTACGAGGGCTTGACCACCAAGGAGATTCGCGAATCACGACCGGGTTGGGATCTGTACAAGGACGGCTGCCCTGGCGGTGAGACCCCGGCGCAGATCTACTCGAGAGCGATGGACTTCATCAAGCTGGCTTCGGCCGACAGCGGCCGGGTCCTGGCTTTCTCACACGGCCACTTCCTTCGAGCCGTCGCCATTGCGTGGATGCGACTCGATGTGACTGCGGCATCGACCCTGGACCTGGACGTCGCCACGCTCAGCCTTCTGCGCGATGACGAACGCGGTCGCGTCCTCGCGATGTGGAACTCCTCTCCCTCCGTCTAGCCACGCAGTTCGAGCGCCCGCTCAAGCCTTGTGCCGCAAGCTCCACTCTCGGCTTCTGACTCCGGGCAGCCCCGCGTACACGAGATATGCAGATGTCTCCACCTCTGCCCTGTATGTGTGCCGCTCGCCGGGGTTGATCAGGAGCATCTCTCCCGCACTGACCTCTCCGTGGCTGGTTCCGTCGTCGAATTGCAGGTGCCCGACCGTGACAATGAGCGCAACCGGGATCGCGTTGCGGTGCTCCGGCACCTTCTGCCCCGGCTCCAGCCGCAGCCCGACCACCCGCATCGATCCGCAGTCCGCGATCTGCTCGAAGCCGAGGGCACGCCGCGATCCTTCAGAGCCTTGCGCTGTCACCGTCGCCGAATATCATGCCCGGCCTGCGGTCCAAAGCCTCACCATCAAAATCTGTGGTCATCAACCGGCTCATTGGTGTCGACGGTGCTCGGCGAGCCCGCGGGGTCGTGGTGGTGATCGACGTGCTGCGTTCATTCACGGTGAGCGCGTACGCGCTTGCCGGGGGTGCGCGTGAATGCCTGCTTGTGCCCACCACCGCTGAGGCTCGAGCCCTCCATGAAAAGATCGGAGGCTCGCTCATCTGTGCAGAGGAGGAGGCGCTGCCAGTGCGGGGCATCCCGATCAGCAACTCGCCGACTCAGATCAAGGCGGCAGACGTGAAGGATCGCGTCCTCATCCAGCGGTCGAGCGCGGGGACCACGGTGATCTCGGCTGCCGAGACCGCGCACGAGCTGTTCGCCGCGAGCCTTGTGGTCGCGAGGGCAACTGCCCGAGCCTGCCTGTCGAAACAGCCACCCGAGGTGACTCTGATCGCCTCTGCCGACCATCCCGAGGACCATGCATGCGCCTCATACATCGAGGGCCTTCTGCAGGGCAGAGAGCTTGACGTCGTGGCTCTCCTTCAACCCCTGCGTGAAAGCGCCCGGTTCGCGCGGGCGATGAGCGGTACCTGGCCAGGATTTCCACGGAACGACCTCGACCTGGCGCTGGTGCCGGACCGATTCGACTTCGCGATGCCTGCGCAAAGGCATGACGGCTACCTGCAGCTGACCGCACTGTTTGCAGGTCAACGGAAGGGCTAAGATTCGCGCAGGGCACCAAGGGAATCCGGTGCGAAACCGGAGCTGTCGCGCAACTGTGAGCGGGGAGCCTCCGTCCGACAAACGCCACTGAGGTGCAAGCCTCGGGAAGGCAGATGGGGGCGGCGAGCCGCAAGCCAGGAGACCTGAACGCCCGCAACGGCAACCCGTCCGCGCGCAACGGCACGGAAGCTCCTGGCGGTCGGCTTTCAGCAGCGCGTTCGGGAAGGCTTGACCGCCTGGAGGAACAATCGTGCGCACGCACCTCTTGTGGGCCAGCGCGACACTGGCTCTCGTCATCGCCGCCTGTGGCGCCTCGTCACCCACCAGCCAGGCGAGCCCCACCAGCTCATGCGTCAACGCTGGGGCCGTTCACCACGCATTCGTCGTCGTCGAGCATCTGGCCGGCAATACCGTCCAGAAATGCGTCGGTTTTTCAGGCGACACCATCGCCGGCGAAGATCTCATGACGCAGTCCGGAGTCGAATACCAGGCACAAACCTTCAGCTTTGGCAAAGCCGTGTGCCAGGTGGACAACGAACCCGCCACCTATCCCAAGTGCTTTCCCGACAACAAGCCGTACTGGGCGCTGTTCGTGGAGACGAATGGCACGTGGGCGAGCGCCGCCAATGGTTACACCACCGTCAACCTCCACGACAAGGAAGCCCTCGGCTGGCATTACGTGCAGGCAACCGATCCGTCTCCCGCGCCCCCTCCCCTGGCCGCGGCCGGCTGAGGACAGCTTGAACGCGAGGGCGGTGGCGGCCTGGTCCGCCGCCTGCATCTTCATCGTCCTGTCGACGACCAACCCCGCCTACAAGGCCGCGGTGCTGGTGGCGGCGCTCGCAGCGCTCGCCACCGGCGTCGGGCTACGCCGAATGCGTGGCTTGATTACCGGGGTCACGCTGATCGCCGCCTTTGCGGTCGTGCTCAACTTCGTCTCTGCGCACCTGGGCGCCACCGTGCTGTTCGCGCTTCCCGCTCAAATTCCTGCCCTGGGTGGCCCCTATACGCTCGAAGCGCTTGCCTTCGGCGCAACCGGCGGCCTGACCATTGCCGCCGCCATCCTCGCCGCCGCGCCGTTCTCGTTGCTCCTCGCCTCGCACGAGGTCATGGACGCGCTGCCGGCGGCGCTCTCGCGGACTGGCACCGCCATCGCCGCCTCGTTGAACCTCGTCCCCGCAGTGGCCGCGTCGTTTCTCCAGGTCACCGAGGCTCAGCGGTTGCGCGGCTGGCGACCCCGCGGACCGAGGTCCTGGTCGGAGATCCTGGTCCCTGTCGTCCTGACCAGCGTGGAAGGTTCGATCCAGCTGGCAGAGTCGATGGAGGCGCGCGGCTTCGGCTCGGGTCCGCGCACAACGGTCGAGGCGCGCGGCATGCAGCGCAACGACTGGTTGCTCATCGGAACCTCGGGCTCAGCCCTCGCGATCTTCCTCATTTCGCAAGCGATGGGTTGGGCAGCCCCCTGGTACGCGTACCCGACTTTGACGCCGCCCGCGATCGACGCCAGGCCCTTGATCGCCTGTGGGCTTCTCCTCGCTCCGGTGCTGATATGGCGGTCGCGAAGCTAAACCGCCTCACCTACACGTATCCGGGCGCTCGGGAGTCTGCGCTCCGCGATCTGAGCCTCGAGATTCGCGAGGGGTTGACCGTCGTCGCCGGCCCGTCGGGTGGCGGCAAGTCGACCCTGCTGCGGGTCTTCAACGGACTGGTGCCGCACTTCCATGGGGGCTCCATAGCGGGAAGCGCCAACGTGGGAGGGCGCGACATCATCGTCACCCCCACCAGGGACCTGGCGCGACACGTTGGCTTCGTCTTCCAGGACCCTGAGCTGCAAACGGTTTACAACGTCGTCGACCGCGAGGTGGCTTTCGGCCTCGAGAATCTCGCCCTGCCAACGCGCGAGATGGCGGCTCGCATCGAAGAGGCCCTCGAATCCGCGGGGGCGCTGCATCTGCTCGGCAGAACGGTGCGAACGCTGAGCGGCGGGGAAAGGCAGCGGGTCGCGCTGGCCTCAGCGCTTGCAATGCGCCCGCAGATGGTGCTGCTCGACGAGCCCACTTCGCAGCTTGACGACGACGGAGCGGAATCGGTTCTGAAGGCTCTGATGGGCATGGTCGAGCGCGGCACGCACGCAGTGGTTTCCGAGCACCGGCTGGGATCCATCATGCCTAGCGCGCAAGGGCTGCTATATGTGGACCGAGGCAGTGTCGACGAGATGAACCCGGCGACCTGGTCGACTCAACCGACCGCGTTGCCGATTCCACGCAAGTCCGCGATCGGCCCCGAGGCATGGTCGCTCGCGAATGTGACGGCGGGATTCGGCGACCGCGTGGTCATTCATGGGGTCGACCTCGCGGGCGGTGCAGGCGAGGTGGTCGCGCTCAGCGGGCCGAACGGCGGCGGCAAGACGACTCTCCTACGCCTCATCGCAGGCTCCCTCGCTCCGCTGTCGGGCGCGGTCATACGGCGCCCCGGCCGCATCGCATATCTCCCGCAGAACCCGGCTGCGCTGCTGCATCGCCCGACGGTTCGCGCGGAGGTGGTTTTCACGATCGCTCACGCGGGAGAGAGCGCGCAGCCGGACGCTGTTCTCGAAGCGCTCGGGCTGATGCCGGTGGCGCAGCGGTACCCGCGCGACCTGTCATCCGGAGAGCGCCAGCGGGCGGCGCTGGCTGCCGTCTTGCCGGGCGCGCCTTCAATCGTCCTTCTGGACGAGCCGACGCGTGGCATGGATGCCGCCGCACGCGCCAGGTTGGTCGGTCTCGTGGCCGGCCTTCGCGATCGCGGCGCCGCTGTGGTCCTGGCGACCCATGACGCCGAGCTCAGGTCGGCGCTTGCGGACCGGACGGTGGACGTTCGTGCCGGGCGGGTCCTCGAACAGCCACGAGTAGCTGTCCCGTCATGAGCACGGGCATGAAGAGAGCGGTTCCCGTCGGCGTCGTCTCCCTGGCGGGTCTCCTGCTGTTTCTCTGGCCGTTCCTCGGCAGCGGCCTCCCGGCCAACACCCCCGCATGGACGCTGGCCCTCGCCTGCGTCGGAGGCTTGTTCCTCGTCGAAGCCGGCGCGCGCCAGCTGGACTCGCGCTCAGTCGCTCTGCTGGCAGCGATCGCGGCCATCGACACCGCGCTCAGGCTCGCGGTCATCGAAGGCATCGGCGGCTTCAGCCCGATCTTCTTCCTGGTCCTGTGCGCCGGCTACGTATTCGGCACGTCTTTCGGGTTCCTGGCCGGGGCGCTGTCGATGCTCGTGTCGGCACTTGCCGGAGGCGGCGTCGGACCGTGGGTGCCCTATCAGATCTTCGCGGTCGGTTGGGTGGGGGTCGCCGCCGGCCTGGTCGGGCACTGGAGCCGAAGGGAGGGCGTGCCCACGTGGCGAGACGTGGTGGCGCTGGCGGGCGTTGGCGCAGTGATGGGATTCGTGGTTGGCGCCCTTCTCGACATCACCGATTGGGTCCCTGTGTATCGAGGCAACCCGTCGCTGGGCTGGTTGCCCGGCATGAGCCCCGGCATGTCACTGCTGCATTTCGGTCGCTTTTACCTCCTCACGTCGCTCGCGTACGACACGTTCCGGGCCGTGGGCAACGTGGTCATGGTCGGCGCTTTGGGACTGCCCGTGCTTGGAGCGCTGACTCGCCTGCGTGCGCGGCTGAGCTTCGAGGTAAGGGCGCTGGCGGCCGAGCCTTAGGTCAATAGGCTCGCTTCCGGCTTCGGCCCCCGCTGAACATCCGCACGATGAGGAGCAGCAGCGCGGCGCCGATGAACGCGACGATGATCGCGCTGATGATCGGGTGGCCGACCACCGCGATATTGAAGTGCAACAGGGCCGCGACGAATCCGCCGATGAACGCGCCGATGATGCCGACGATCGTGTCGCCGAATACGCCGAGGCCGCGTCCCAGCGCGAGATGGCTGGCGAGAAAGCCTGCGACCAGACCCACCAGGACCCAGATCAGGATGGTGTCGAAGTCCAGGTGGATGGGTTGCCCGTTGAACGTGATGACCATAAGTAATCGAACCCCCTTTTCTGGGATAACGCGCAGCCCAGGCGTTATCCCGTCCCGGCGAGGGGTCTCAGCCCAGCTTGCCCGCCAGCTCTCCAAGGGCGGCTCCGAGCACGCGGTTGAAAGCCGGGAACGGGTGGATCACGTCGGATAGCGCGCGGACTGGAGTCGCGACTTTAACGGCGAGCACCAGCTCGCCCAGGATCTCGCCCGCCCGCGGGCTGGCCAGGGTGGCGCCGACGAGCACGCCTCGGCGCTTGTCTCCGATCAGCTTCAGCATCCCGCCATGAAAGTCGTGGATGTAGCCGCGCGCGCTCTCCGCCGGGTCGGTCGAGGCGATTTCGACCTCGATCCCATGCTCGCGGGCGGCCGCCTCTGACATGCCGACTGAGGCGACCTCAGGGTCGGTGAAGGTCACGCGCGGCACCGCTGAATGGTCGGCGCGCGCGTCTTCGCCTCGCAGTCGTCGCGCGACCACCTGGCCGTGGTAGTACGCGAGGTGGGTGAACCCGCCAAGGCCGGTCACGTCGCCGGCGCCGTACACCCCTGGCGCGGCCTCCAACGTCGCGGGGTCCACCTTCAGCCAGCCTCGCTCCGTGCGCGCCAGGGCGGCGCTCTCCCACGCTTCGAAGTTGGCTCGGCGGCCGGTGGCCACCAGCAGGCGCTCGGCCGTCACGCGCGCGCCCGACTTCATCTTGAGGACGACACCGGCGTCGCCCTTCTCGACGCCGACGCAGGGATCACCTTCGATGAGCTCGATGCCGTCGGCCTCGAGGTGCGGTTTCAATGCCGCCCCGGCCTCGGGCTCCTCCAGGCCGAGGAGTCGTGGCCCCGCCTCGATGATCGTCACCTTGGAGCCGAGGCGAGCGAACGCCTGGCCCAGCTCGAGACCGATCGCGCCGCCACCGAGGACGGCCAGCGAGATCGGCAGATCGCGGGGCAACGTCGCCTCGCGATTCGTCCAGTAGTCGACAGAGTCGAGCCCAGGAATGGGGGGAATCGATGCGGTGCTGCCATTGGCGATCACGACCGCGCGGCGTGCGACGTAACGATCGCCGGCAACCTCCACCGATTTCTGGTCTACGAGCTTGCCTTGGCCGCGCACGAGAGTCGCGCCGGTTGATTGGAGGGCGGCTGCCGGGCGCGTGTCATCGAGGTCACGCGCCATCCAAAACACGCGCTTTGAGATTTTCGGGAAGTCCAGCTCCCAGTCCACGCGCGAGGCGGCAAGCGCACGAGCACGCTCAGCCTCTTTAAGGGTCTCACCCGAGCGGAGCAAAGTCTTCGAGGGGATGCAGCCCCAGTAGGGGCATTCCCCCCCAACGAGCTCGCGCTCGATGACCGCCAGGGTCAGGCCGCTTCCCTCCAAGCCGCCCGCGATCGCTTCGCCCGCCACCCCACCGCCGAGACACACAACATCAAATTCGTGCGGCAACCTCTTCTCCTCCCGCGTCGCTTCCGCGCCTCAACGATTCCAGCAGGGACTTGGCCGTGAACGTCCCGAGGTAGCGCTCGCCATCGAAAACCGCGGCTGCCTCCGTGGGGCTTGCGAGCGCAGCAGCGAATGCCTCACTCAACGAGCTGGACGAAGTGACACGCGGCTCGAGCCTTTGCGGTCCCGACGCGGGGTGCTCGAGCGCCTCCACGTCGATCTGCTTGACCGACATCCGCCGAACCAGCCGCTCCCGACCAAGGAACTCCGCGACGTAGTCGCTGGCTGGATGCGTGAGGATCTCCTCCGGCGTGTCGTACTGGGCGATCTTTGCCTGCATCTGAAGAAGGCAGATCCGGTCGCCCACCATCACCGCCTCGTCGATATCGTGCGTGACGAAGACGACTGTCTTCCGCATCGCCCGCTGGATGCGTATGAACTCCTGCTGCAGGCGCTCACGCGTGATGCGGTCCACGGCCCCAAACGGCTCGTCCATCAACAGGATGGGCGGGTCGGCGCCGAGGGCGCGCGCGAAGCCGACCCGCTGGCGCTGGCCGCCCGACAGCTGGTGCGGGTACCGGTCTCGATACTCGCCTGGATCGAGCCCCACCAGCTCGAGGAGCTCCTCGACCCGCGCCTTGATCCTGGCTTTGTCCCAGTCCCAGAGGCGTGGCACCGTCCCGACGTTGTCACCGACCGTCATGTGAGGAAAGAGGCCCGTGTTCTGGATCACGTAGCCCATCTTCAGCCGCAGCTTCGGGGGATCGATGCCGGTCGTGTCCTCGCCGTCGATCAGGATCCGGCCGCTGTCGGGCGCGATCAGCCGGTTGATCATCCTCAGCGTCGTCGTCTTGCCGCAGCCGGACGGGCCGATGAGCACGCACGTCTGGCCGCCAGGAATATCGAGGGTCAGATCCTTCACCGCGTTGGAACCGCGGGCGAACTCCTTGTTGACGTTCTCCAACCGGATCACGGGCTCGTTTACCGTATCCGAATGGCGGCCGGCAAATTCCTCAGCTACGACCCCTGGGTGAACTGGGCCTGGCTGTCGACACACGTCCCGCTATTTGAGGACGCCCTGTCACAGCACCTCACGCTGACCGCGATTGCGGTTGCCGGCGGCCTGGTGATCTCGCTTCCTCTTGGCGTTGCCGCCCACCGCTGGGGAGCGCTTCGCAACCCAGTCCTTGCGGTATCCGAAATCTTCTACACGATCCCGTCGATCGC
>DATARC010000211.1:0-2945 GCA_036264335.1 Candidatus Dormiibacterota bacterium | reverse complement strand
CCACCGCCGACCTTGCGGAGCACGAAAGCGCTGCACCCCCGTTTGCGCCAGCTCTCCACGTCGAGCGCGACGTCCGCCGGCCGTCGTGCAGTGATGTAAGCCCTCACGTCAGCAGCAGGCCCAGTGTCATGAGGAGGGCATAAGCAAGCTCGGCTCCCGCCATCCGCTTCAATGCGCCGACGAGCTCGGGACCGTTGCGCGTGGCGAACGCGGTCCGCACTGGCACCGCCGCAATGGGAATCCCGAAATGCATCGCCATGATCGTGATGCCGGCCAGTCGTGTCGCGAGCATCACGATGGGGACCGCGAAAGCACCGCATACGAGAACCAGCAACAGAATGAGCGTTGGGCCACGTCCGATGCGGGTTGCCAGCGTGCGCTTGCCCGCGGCGGCGTCGGTTTCGATGTCCCTGAGGTTGTTGAGAACGAGGATCGAGGTGGCGAGAAAGCCAATCCCGCAGCCTGCGAGGACGGCGAGAGGCGTTATGCGCAGCTCCTGCACGTAAACCGTGCCGACTGTGGCAACGAGACCAAAGAAGATGAAGACGAACAGCTCGCCCAGGCCCATGTAGCCATATGGCCTGGGCCCGCCTGTGTACAGCCACGCTGCCAGCAGGCAAGCGGCGCCGACGAAGAGCAAACGCCAGTCGGTGGCAAGGCTCAGCGCAAGTCCCACGATCCCGGCCACCGCAAACGCGGCGACCGCTGCCCATCTCACCCGCTCAGGCGCGATGACACCTGAAGCGGATGCGCGCAGAGGGCCGATCCGCTGCGGTGTGTCGGCGCCGCGGACGAAATCGGAGTAGTCGTTCGACAGGTTGACGCCAATCTGAAGCGCGACAGCGATCACAAGGGCAGCGACGCCTGCCCACGGTCTTGCGCCGCCGTCATGCACAGCCACCGCTGTGCCGGCCAGCACCGGCGCGACAGCAGCGGCCAGGGTCGCCGGTCGAAGGGCAAGCCACCAGACCCTCGCCGGGCTCGGCATGACAGCGGTGGTCACGGTCGTTTTGGAAACCTGGAGAAGTTGGGCTTTCGCTTTTGCACGTAAGCGTCTCTTCCTTCCTGGGCTTCCTCGCTCATGTAATAGAGCAAGGTCGCATCGCCCGCGAGCTGCTGGATTCCGGCCAGGCCGTCGTCGGCTGCATTGAGCCCGGCCTTGAGCATGCGCAGCGCCAGGGGGCTGAGTTCCAGCATCCGCCGGCTCCATCTGACGGTCTCCTGCTCGAGGTCAGCCAGCGGGACCACCTTGTTGACCAGTCCCATTTCAAGAGCCTGCTGGGCGTCGTACTGCTCGCACAGGAACCAGATCTCGCGCGCCTTCTTCTGGCCGACGATTCGCGCCAGCAGGCCGGCCCCGTAGCCGCCGTCGAAGCTGCCCACGCGCGGGCCGGTCTGGCCAAAGCGCGCATTGTCGGCTGCGATGGTCAGGTCGCAGACGACGTGCAGCACGTGGCCGCCGCCGATCGCGTAGCCCGCGACCATGGCTATCACCGGCTTCGGCAGGCGGCGGATCTGGACCTGTAGATCGAGCACGTTGAGGCGGCCCGTGCCCTTGGGGTCGATGTAGCCGTCATCACCGCGAATCCGCTGGTCACCGCCGGAGCAAAAGGCTTCCGTCCCCGCTCCGGTCAGGATGACGACGCCGATCTTGGGGTCGTCACGGGCGACCTCGAAGGCCCGGGACATCTCGAATACGGTGGTCGGCCTGAAAGCATTGCGCACCTCGGGGCGGTTGATCGTGATCTTGGCGATGCCGTCCCAGGTCTGGTAGACGATGTCGGTGTACCGGCCAGAACGCCGCCACCCGGCCGGCTTGGCGCCCGCTTTGCGCGCTTTCAGATCCTTCAAGCTGACACTCCTAGAGCGACCACTAGTACCGTTCTGATCGTAGCTGATCCAGCCGGCCGTCACACCTGCCGGCGCTGTCCGTTCAGGCTCTTTTTCGAGACTTTCGACGCGGAAACAAAGTCAGGATCTTCGCGTAGTCCTCGGGCGTGTCGATGTCGTCCGGGCGGCCAGGTGCGGGGACCGTGTCGAGCAGCTCCGGATGTCCGTCGAGGATCTGCCTTGCGCCGGCATCTCCCTCCAGGGCGCTGAGCTCGTCCCAGAGCTCCCGAGCCAGCACGACCGGGGGAGTCCAGTGCTGGTTCGGGCGCCGACCTGGGCCGCTATCGTCGGCGCTTGGTTTCTTGGAGACCGCGACCGCGGGGCGGGAGCCCTCGCGACGCCATGCGCGAAGAAGGGCCGACACCGTCCGCGAACCGACCAGCGGCTGGTCCCCGAGCAGGACCGCAGCCGCTTCGATCTCAGGCCTTAGGGCACGAAGCCCAACCTTCAACGACGATGCCATGCCGGTCTTGGCATCGGGGTTGTGCACCAGCTCAGCCGAGTCGCCGACCGCCGCCTTGACATCGCTCGACGAATAGACGACGACCACCTGCTGGCATCCGCCCTCGGACGCCGACTCGATCGCATGCCGCACCATGGGTCTGCCCTCGAACTCCAGCAAGAGCTTTTGCGAGCCGCTCATCCTCGAGCTCGAGCCCGCCGCCAGGACGATGGCGCCGATGGGAAGCAGCGCCGCCGCGAGGCGCTCGAATGGCGGCCGCGCTGACCTTATCCACTCGACCTCGACATCCGCCTTGAGCGCGTGCTCGGCAAAATCGCGAAGGCGGCCGTTGTCTCCATCGACCAGGAGAAGCCGGCGCCCCGCGAGCGCCGAGAGTTCGGGAACGGTGGCCGGCAGGTTGATCACGGCCAGCGATTGGCAATCGTCCCGCGACGCCACGTGCTGCAGGGCCGCTTCGATGTCCCGCCCCCGCACGACCACGCTGTGCGGCCCCTCCGGCTCCCGGTACGTGCGTCCTCGAATCGGCAGCTCCAGGTCGCTCATCACGAAGACAGTCACCTGTCCAGCATGCCAGACAGCGCCGGTTAGTCTT
>DATARC010000200.1:0-5238 GCA_036264335.1 Candidatus Dormiibacterota bacterium | reverse complement strand
AGTCCAAGGACTGCGCCGACGGCGTAGCAAGTGGATCGTGTCATGCCGATGTAACGGGCGTTGGCCCGAAAAGCTATGGAAAACCAAAACCAATGCAGATTTCTTGCACAGGCCGAGCGATGCACACCTTCGGTGGGCCCTCCCCACCTCCAGGCTGACCCTCCCCCTCCAGCCGAACCACGGCCCAATCTAGGTTGCGAATGCGGACGCCGCAACGCTGGTTGTTAAGCGGTGCGGCGGGCCAGGTTCTCCGAGATCGAGTCCAGCAGGCGCTGGGAAGCGACCGCGATTTCGTCCACCGCCCCCTCGAACGCCACCTGGTGCTTGCTCGAGGGCTCGCGAAACCCGCTCACCTTGCGCACGAACTGGCGCGCAGCGGCACGGATCTCCTCATCAGTGGCGACGACGTCGGCACGACGCAGCGTCTTGATGCTTCGACACATGGCGACAACTCTACCGGCAGCAGCTCATCGGAAGGCCGGTCGCCACATAGCGACCAAAAGTGCCCTTTTGGCCCTGCGGATTAGGGGAACACCGCTCGTGCCCGAATGGCTGGAACGCAACCCGCCCCAGCCGCCCCTACTCCCCGCGGTGCGCAGGCAGCTCTGGTAGGTCCGATGGCGCCAGACGCGTGGGGTCAAGGCCCGCCCGGATCAACATCGCGTCAGCCAACCGGTCGTATCGTCGCTCCGCGATGTCCCCCACCGGATCGGCGCTCGCGGACATGAGCTGCCGAAAGCTCAGCGTGGACACAGCGCGGTAAGCGAGCACGGCCCGCGCCTGGTCAGCCCGCCCCGTCAACGACGCGATGCGCACGAACGCCAGCGCCGCCCCGATCTCCCTCATGTCCCTCCACCTCCACGCCCCGTACGGCACGAGCACGAGCAGGATGGGCGGCAGCGCCACCAAGATGCCGAGCACAATCGCCAGCTGAAATATCGCCTCGTGGATCTGCTGGCCCGCCGACACCAGCTGATCGCCCGAATACCTCCGCAACGTATCCGCCACGTTGAGCAGAAAGTCCGTGAGGAGGGGGATGCCCCCTGGCACCGCGTTGCGGAACGATGCGATCCAGGCATTGAACGTCGCCCCGGTGCTGGTGATCCCGTCGGCGATCACCTGCAAACCGAGCACCGTTTGGTAGATCAGCCACCCAAACCAAGCCCACGCGACGGTCCAGACGAGCGTCAGGAAGTCGCCCAGGACCCGCATGAAGGCGGGAAACGTCCGGTCCGGGTATGGCTTGATCATCCCGCGACCATAAGTCACGCCGCGGAGAACGTGGCGTGTTTGGGTTCAGCTAGACTCCTACGCACAGTGCCGATCGACCTCCAGTTTCCCGCGCATCGAAGGCTAGAGCTCCCGCACTGCTTCTGTACCCAGTAGGTCGCTAGACCCGGGCTGAAACGCCCGACCCGATAGGCGACCTCCTTCTTTCCCAATTCCGCAGCCCTGTCCGGGCGCCTGAAAGGAGATGCAGATGGCGACAACGTTACTCAGACCAGACCAGACCTTCTATCCGTCGCCGCGCCTGGCTGGGGAAGCCCCTGTCGAGACGCTGGCGTACATGGTCACCTTCGATCCCACCGCCAAAAAGCCCGACGCGCTGGTGACCCTCGACGTCAACCCCAAGTCGAGCACCTTCGGCAAGCAGGCGGGACGCGTAGAGATGCCACACCTGGGTGACGAGCTGCACCACTTCGGCTGGAATGCATGCAGCTCGGCCCTGTGCCCTTACGCCCCGCACCCGCACATCGAACGCCGCTACCTGTTGGTCCCCGGACTCCGCTCGTCGCGCATCTACGTCTTCGACGTCAAGCCCGATCCTCGCAAGCCAAAGCTCGTTCACACCATCGAGCCGGGCGAGATCGCCTCACGGGCGGGATACAGCCGCCCACACACGATTCACTGCGGACCCGACGGCATCTATGTCAGCGCCCTCGGCGCACCCGACGGCAACGGTCCCGGCGGCATCTTCATCGTCGACCACGACAACTTTTCGGTGAAAGGGCGCTGGGAGCTCGACCGCGGCCCGCAGGAGCTGGCTTACGACTTCTGGTGGCACCTCGGGTACGACACCGCCATCACCAGCGAGTGGGGCACGCCCAACATGGTCGAGGGCGGCGTCATCCCGGACATCCTGCTCGCGGGCGGGTACGGCCACAAGCTGCACATCTGGGATCTCCCCAAGCGCCGCCACAAGCAAGAGATCGACCTCGGCAAGGAAAACCAGATGGTGCTCGAGCTGCGGCCGGCCCACGATCCGACCAAGGCCTATGGCTTTGTCGGCGTGGTCACCAGCCTGAAGGATCTCAGCGCTTCGATCTGGGTCTGGCATCTCGACGGCTCCTCGTACAAGGTTGAAAAGGTCATCGAGATCCCTGCTGAGCCCGCCTCCGAGGACGAGCTGCCCCCGCTGCTCAAAGGATTCAAGGCAGTGCCGCCGCTCGTCACCGACATCAACCTCTCGCTCGATGACAAGCACCTCTACGTCTCGGCGTGGGGCACGGGCGAATTTCTCCAGTTCGACGTCAGCGATCCGTTCAAGCCGAAGAAGACGGGCAGCGTGCACCTCGGTGGGATCGTGCGCAAGGCCGCGCACCCGACTAGCGGGCCATTGAACGGTGGGCCTCAGATGGTCGAGGTGAGCCGCGACGGCAGGCGGATCTACCTCAGCAACTCCCTGTATGCCAGCTGGGACGAGCAGTTCTATCCCGAAGGCGTCAAGAGCTGGGCGACCCTGATCCACGCCAAGCCCGAGGGCGGCATCAGCTTCGATGACGGCTTCTTCACCGAGTTCGAGCAGCGCACCCATCAGATTCATCTCGAAGGCGGCGACGCCTCGTCCGACTCGTACTGCTACCCGTGAGCAGCGGCTGGTGGCCCTGGGCAGCGCTCGCGCTGCTCGGGGCTTATCACGGCGTGAATCCCGGGATGGGCTGGCTGTTTGCGGTCGCGCGTGGTCTGCAGGAGCGCAAGCGCGAAGCGGTGTTGAGCTCGCTGCTGCCGATCGCCCTCGGCCACGAAGCCTCGATCGTCGTCGTGGTTATCGCGGTTTCGTTGACAGAGCAGTTCGTGCCGCCCTTCTTCGTGCGGCTTCTCGCCGCGCTGGTCCTCGTCAGTTTCGGCGTCTACAAGCTCGCCAAGCCTCTCTCGCATCCGAAAGGCTTCGGCATGAGGGTGGGGTTTGCCGGCCTAGCCGGCTGGTCCTTCTTGATGTCATCGGCGCACGGCGCCGGCTTGATGCTCGCGCCGGTGCTCCTTGGGTTGCCGGTCGCCGGCGCATACCACAGCCTCAGCGAGATCACCATGCAGGCCGTCTTTGCGGCGTCGATACACGTCACGGCGATGCTGCTCGTGATGGGCATCGTCGCCGTGGTCGTCTACGAGAAGGTCGGGCTTGGGATCCTGCGGCGCGGCTGGTTCAACATGGACCTGGCCTGGAGCCTGGTCCTGATCGCCAGCGGAGTCGTAACTCTTTTCACTGCCATTTAGACGATTTCGAAGTCCACCTCGACCGTTACCTGCACGTCAAGCTGTCCAACTGGGAGCTGCGTGGGGGCCGCCGCTGCACGGGAGTCATACGCCCCACCGAACATCGGCATGGCGCCAGATGTCGAAAGGTCGCTGACCCTCATCACCGGGCCGAGCCTCACGCCGGCCGCGGCGGCCATGGCCTGGGCTTTGGTCCTGGCATCGGCGATCGCCAGCGCTCGAGCCTGAGCCTGCGCCGCCTTCGGGTCCGCCAGCCCAAACCCGACGCTCACATTGGTGGCACCGCCCGACTGGACGAGGGTGTCGAGGGCATTGCCTGCGCTGTCGACGTTGTGCCACTTGAGCGAGATCTGCTCCGAGGCGTTATAGCCATCGATGGTGGTGTTGGAGCCAACGTAATTCGGGTTCACCGAGTAGCCGGACGTACTGATGTCCTTGTCAGCGACGCCTATCGCTTTGGCTTTCGCGATGAGCTTGGCCGCTTTGCTCGCAAGGTCTGACTGGGCCGAAGCCGCGGTCGGCCTGGACGACTGAACACCGACCATCAGGAAAGCGACGTCCGGTTTCGTCGACACCGTCGCGTCCCCGCTGGCGAACACGCCGGGCGTGAATGTCGATGTCGATTGCGGCAGGGCGGCAGGAGCTGCCACCACCACCTGAGGCCGGTTGCCGGCAACGACCGCCAGCGCAACGGCCACCGCGCACACAGTCGCGACAGCGCCTGAAAACAGGACGGGACGAGCGGATGGCGTCATATCTTTTAAGTCCATGAAGCGCAAACGACAGCTTCTGCCGGCAGGTAACAAGAAGCGACCCGCGCCCAAAGTCACCCACATCACACGTGAGCGGGCGCGCCAGCTTGCAGTGATGGCCCAGATGCTCGCCTCCCCCCGGCCTCGCAGCATCACCCAGGTCGTCGACCAGCTTGGGTTCCTGCAGCTCGACCCGACCGCGCCCGTTGCGCGAACCGAGCATCTCGTGCTCTGGAGCCGGTTGGGCAACAGCTTCCGACCGGCAGACCTCGCGCGCCTGGTCTACAAGACGCGGAGTCTGTTCGAGCACCGGGCCTTCATCTATCCCACGGCCGACTTCCCTGTGTACCGAGCCGTCATGGCCGTGTGGCCACCCGGCCACTCAATCTGGTCTGGACGCATCAAGGAGTGGATGACCGCGAACGCGGAGTTCCGCTCGTACCTGCTCGCTGAGCTCGAGAAGCGAGGGCCGCTTCGATCGCGCCAGCTCGAGGACCGCGCGGCCGTGGCCTCATGGCCGTCGTCCGGTTGGAACGACGGCCGCACCACCGGGCAGATGCTCGACTTCCTATCGGCACGGGGCGAGATCGCAATCTCCGGCCGCGAAGGCAACGATCGTCTCTGGGACCTGGCCCACAGGATCCATCCGAAGGACCAACCAGAGATCAGCACAGAGGAGGCGATTCGAATCCGCGCGGAGCGGCGCTTGCGTTCGCTCGGCATCGCGCGGCCGGGTGCCCTTGGTCGCAACTTCACTATGACCGAGTACCTGGGGACGGCAAACACCCCCTCTCCCAGCTCAATCGAGGGCGTCGGCGTTCCGGTCGAGGTCGAGGGCGTCCCCGGCAAGTGGGTGGTGGATCCCAAGCTGCTGAAGAAGCAGTTCGAAGGCCGCACGGCGGCGCTGTCTCCATTCGACAGGCTGATCCACGATCGGCGACGCCTGCTCGAGCTGTTCGGGTTCGACTACGTGCTGGAGATCTATGTTCCG
>DATARC010000136.1:0-15580 GCA_036264335.1 Candidatus Dormiibacterota bacterium | reverse complement strand
ACGAGGGCCGTGAACGGCCCGGTCATGATCAGGGTCCGGAGGTGGATCTCGACGAGGCCGAGCGTCGAGCTTTCGATCGGAAAGAACTGGACCCACGCGTCCCATGAGAAATGTGCAGCGATCGCGATCAGGAAACCGCTGCCCACCGCGACCACCTGCTGCCGGCGGCCGGGCAGCTGGCGTGCGATCCCGATGCCGGCTCCGATCAACGCCGTGTACGTGGCGTGGCCGAAGAAAAGGCCCAGGACCTGGCGCGAGTACCACTGAAAGCCGGCCGCATATCCGCCCACGCCGTCGGGGCTGAATATCGAGTAGAGGTTGGTCATGTACGCGACCGACTCAAGAAAGTTGAAGCCAAGCCCAACCGCCGCTCCATAAACGATCCCGTCGACGACGTCATCGAACTCGTTGCGCATGACGAGGAAGAGCAGGAGCACCGCTACTCCTTTGGCAAGCTCTTCGAGGAGGCCGGCGGAGAAAGCAGTTGACGCGTCGAGACCCGGGCCGGGCACCAGCACCCTCTCCGCGGTCGCCGACCAAAGGCTCTCGCCCCAGATGACCAGGCTGGTCGCGACGATGGCGCCCCAGGCGAAAGCCACGAGGACCAGGCGCCATGGCTCCTTCTCGTTGCGGTCCAGGCGGCGCACGACGAACAGGCCGAAGGCGGTCGTGGGCACGCAGGCGCCAGCACAGATCGCAGCGACGCCAGGCCCTGCCGCGCTGGTGAAAACGTAGAGGTCGATCACGAGCAACCACAGCAACACCGCCAGTCCGAGAAGCACCCCGGCTCGGATGAAGTGGCGCCTTCGAACGGCGGGATCTCTGTCGAAAGCGCGGACAGCGATGAAAGTTCCGAGAGTCACCAGTCCCACCGCCAGGAGCCCATAAAGCGCCGTGCGCCCGGGGATGGTATCGAGGAAGAGGTAGTCGAGAACGGAGCTCGCGACGAGCACGATGACGACTATCGCCGTGACGGCGAGTGCCACCCTGTAGCGCGCGGGCCGGTTTCGAGGTCGTGGGTTGGCGGCGTGGACTGGCGCGAGCGCGCTCATGATCTTTCGACGAGGACGATTCGCCGCGCGATGACCTCTACCGGGGTGCCGTTGGACCAGCGCTCGACGACGAATATGTACTGGCCCGGCAGGTTGTGCTTCAAGTTCGTGGGCAGCGCGATGGGGATTATCGGTTGGTTTTCAAGCTGCGCCGGCGTGCCGGGGCCGACGCTGCCGACGATCGACTCGAAGCTGTCATACCACCGTGCGTCGACTGTGATGTTCGGCGGCAGCGATTTCCAGTCGACGACAGCGGCGAAAAGCTGCGTGCGGGTGAAGGTCCTGCGTTCGGGGCCGAAGGTCTTGTTGGTGGTGGGGTCGTATTGATAGATGCCGACGACTGTCGCATGCAGGCCGGTCTGCTGGCCGGGCGGCTCGAAGTAGAGAAACTCGGCCAGGCCAGCGGCCAGGATGAGGATGGCGACGAAGTCGAAGATCAGGAGGGTTCGGTAGAGAGTCCGGACGGGGTCGTAGGGGGCGGCGCGCACCGTCGCCCAGTCTATCGAGCGTTGCGGCGCGTTTTATGAGTGGAAAGATCCATCGGACAGGAGGAGAGCGCATGCCACAGAGCGCATGGAGTCCAAAGCGCGAGCGTCAGTACGACCACATCAAAGAGGGATTGCTGGAGCGGGGGACCGACGAGGACAAGGCTGAGGAAATCGCGGCCCGAACCGTAAATAAGGAGCGCGCCCAGCACGGTGAGACGAAGGAGGCGGCCCGGACGTCGATCGATGACATCTCGGCGGGCCGCCGCGGTGGCCTACGGTCGCACAAGGGCTCGGGCGGACGCACGTACGACCAGCTGCGCAACGAGGCGAGGGAGAGGGGCATCAAGGGCCGTTCGAGAATGAGCAAAGAGCAACTGGAGAAAACGCTGAGCCGGTAGCACCGGCGATGCCCGCCATTCGGGTATGCAACGGCCCCCATCGAGACGGGGCGAGATCAGAGGTCACATCGCTGGTGCGGCGGAGAGGAGTTGAACCTCCACGTCCTTGCGGACACTAGCTCCTGAAACTAGCGCGTCTGCCATTCCGCCACCGCCGCTTTTCGGGGCGACGCCAAAGTATACCGACGGCCCGGCTCGTCGCCGGGAACCCCGCCATCTGGGCACGAATGGTCGCTTCGTCCGACGTTTTGTGCGCGATTCGTGCCCTTTTGGTCGCTTTCCGGCCAGAGGTCCGCGCCGGGAGCTCAGCTCGTGATGAACAGCGTGTGCCAGGCCGCCTCGACCAGCTCCAGGGTGAGCTGCGGCCGGACGCCCCGCGCGGCAGACACGTCCACGAGGCGCTCCAGCAGGTCGCGCGGATGGTTGCCCCGGAGCGGGCGGCCGCTGTACAGGCTGCGAATCAGCTCCAGCGCGGTCGGGTCCGGCGGAATCGTCAGCCGGTCTCGCTCGCGCTCGAAGATGCGGCACCACATCTCCCACGTGGGATCCGGCATCAGCACCTTGTAGGACAGGCGGCGAAGGTAAGCCTCGTCGAGCAGCTCTGCCGGCTTCAGGTTGGTGGACAGCGCGAGCTGGGCCCAGAACGGGACCTCCACCTTGCGCCCGCTCGAGCTCAGGTTCATGTAGTCGATCTCCTGCTCCAGGGGCACGAGCAGGCGGTCGAGGATCTGCTTGGGCGACACGCGCTGCCGGCCCAGGTCGTCGATGAGCAGCACGCCGCCATTCGCCTTGACCTGCAGAGGCGCGCCGTACGTGCGACTCCCCTCCTCGAACGTGGGATCGAACATGTCGAGCTGGAACTCGCCGCCCACCTGCACCAGCGGCCGCGAGACCCTGCGCCACCGCTTGTCGGCGGGCTGGTGCTGCTCCAGGTGGTGAATCGAGCCGTCGAAGATCGTCATCACCTCGCCGCCGCCGATATCGAGCGCGACAGGGATGACGATCGGTCCGCCCAGCAAAGCCGGGATGCGACGCGCGAGCGTGGTCTTGCCGTTTCCAGGAGCGCCGTAGATGAAGATCGATGACCGCGAGTTGACGGCAGCCCGCACCGCCTCGACCACTCCCGGACCGAGCTCGATGCCGTGCAGCGCCATGGTGACCTTGGTCAGGTCTAGAGTGCCGGGCTTGGCCGCTTCGGCAAGCACCAGCTTGTACTCGTGCATGGACACTGGCGCTGGCCCTGAGTACCGCGTGCTGCTGGCCGCGATCTCGTCGCTTCGAGTCCGCCCCTGCTTCGTGAGTGCGTAGGCCATGCGCTCCGGCAGCGGGCGGCCCAGCCACGGCCCCTGCTCGGGCGCCAGGCCAAGGGCGTCCAGAAAGTTCGCGCTCGTCAGCGCCTTGAGGATGGGTTCGACCGCGGCGAACGGAAGGGCCAGCTGCTCGGCGACCTCGAAGCCGGTGAAGCGCGTGACGGTCGACGCCAGCCGCAGCACCATGCCCTCGATCAGGGTGCGATTGATCTCCGGCGGCGGCGGCGGTTCGATTTCCTGCCCGTTGGCCGGGATCGCAGATGACGGGATCGGCTGTGGCTGGTCGACGTGCTCGAGGATCGCCGCGAACAGCTTCTTGCCAAAGCGTGCGCGATCGGCGTGGTCGGGCTGCTCGCCCTCGCGCCGTCGACTGATCCAGTCAGGCAGCTCCTTGAACACGACTGTGTTGCCGATCAGCAGTTGAACGATGTCCGGCTCGGCGGTGGTGACGCGCACTGCGATCCGCACGAGGTACCCCTGGCTCTTGAGCGCGGACCAGCTGCGCTCCCATGCGACCTCGTTGCGGCCCGACCATGTCTGCCTCACCGTGCGGTCGCGCGCGAGCGTGACGTCCTTGCGATTCTGGTAGCGGCGTCGCACGAGCTCGGTGACGTCCTTGTCGACGTCTTCCGCGACCAGCGCCGCAAGCGGCAGCGCGCGATCGTCGACGGCGGGTCGGTTCTTGATCTCGAAGATCGTGTTCGCCGTCGGGGCAAGCGCACGGATCACGCTCGCGTGCCGCGGACAGAACGGAGTCCGCTCGATGAACTGGATGTGCTTGCGACACCACCAGCTCTTGCACTCGCGACCGGTCAGGTCCTTGTATGCGCACGCCCAGCCGCGCCGCTCGCCGCAATCACTGAACGTGCAGACGCCGGGGGGTTTGGAGCTGTCTGTGCGCAGCGGGGGCTGCGACTTCGGCAGGTCGACCTCGCGCACCGTCACCGGCAGCTGGTCGGAGATGGCTTCCGCCGGCGGCTGGGCCGCGGCCGGCTTCGGCATGTAGTGGAAGGCCCCGGAGAATTCTTCGCATGTCTGGAACCGCTGGGTGCGATCCTTCGCGGTCGCCTTCCAGATGATCTCCATGATCGGAGACGGAATCGCCGTCGAGGCCCGCGGCCGGTCGAAGACCTGCGAATGCAGAACTGCCGGCAGCTGGCCCGTGAACGGCGGCTCGCCATGCAGGAGCTCGTAAAGGATCATGCCCAGCGAGTAGATGTCGGAGCTGGCGTCGACCTGCTCGCCCTTGACCTGCTCCGGCGCCATGTAGGCCGGAGTGCCGACCATGCTGCCTGTCGCCGTGAGCCGATGCTTGTCATCGATGAGCTTGGAGATGCCGAAGTCGAGGATCTTGGTCTTGCCGCGGTTGGAGATGAGGATGTTGTCGGGCTTCAGATCGCGGTGCACGATGCCGTAGTCGTGCGCGACGCCGACGGCTGAGAGCAGCTGCTGCACCAGGTCCACCGATACATCGACGCTGAAACGTCCGTACTCGTCGAGCCATGAGCGCATCGACCGGCCCTCGACCCACTCCATGACGATGAAAAGGACAGGGCCGTCTTCGTCGAAGTCGTAGACGCGGACGATGCCGGGATGGTTGAGGGCGGCGACCGTGGCCGCTTCGCGGTGGAATCGCTGGCGGAAGCTTGCATCGCTGGAGTACTGCTCGGCCAGCACCTTGATCGCGACTGGGATCTCCAGGCGCGGGTGCGTCGACCGGTACACGACGCCCATGGCTCCGCGCCCGAGCTCTGCCTCGATTGGATACTTGCCGAGTTGTGTGGTACTCACCCTGCGCCTAGTGAGCAGTCAGTATGCCGCACGTCGCCGCGGCTGCTTCCGCGCAAGCTCCAACCAGGGCCCCGGAACCGGCGTGTATTTACTTGAAGACGCTCAGGGGCATATAGAAGGAAACCCCGAAGTTCGGCTGGTCCACGATCTGGCTGATGCGGAGGTCGCCCGCCAGGCTGCACAGGATGTAGGCGTCCTCGCGGCTCAGCCCGTGATCCGCCGCCAGCCACGTGATCGTGTCGCGAACCGCGTTCTGGGCGTTCTCCATCAGGTCCGGGCCAAGGGCGCACACGGCGTGATAGCCGGCCGCGTCGCTGCGCGGCTGGAGTGGCGTCGCCGGCGTCAGGAAGTGGTAGCTCCAGGGCCGCAAGGACCCGCCCTTGACGACGTTGAACCGGAGCGAGAATGTCATCGGGCATTCGATCCCGGTAACGCAGACCTCGCCGTCTCCCTGCGCGCCGTGGCAATCTCCGGCTGAGAACATGCCGCCTTTGACGAATACCGGCAGGTACAGCTTGGTGCCCGCGGTCAGGTGCCTGGTGTCGATGTTGCCGGCGCCTTTGGTCGGCGGCAGCACTGCGTGGGGCCCGGGCTCGTCGGTCGCGACGCCCATCGTGCCGCAGAATGGCGCAATCGGGATGTGGATGTCCTTGCGCAGCTCCGCAGCAGTTCGATCGCCCAGCTCGAAGTAGCGGACATACGGGTCAGGGAAATCCGCGGCGAGCAATCCGAGGCCGGGGAGGAGCGCCGCCCATCCCCACGACCCTGGTTTCAGGCTGAGGATCTCCACCTCGAGAACATCTCCCGGCTCGGCGCCCTTGACGAACACGGGTCCACCCAGCGGATACAGCTTGTCGAAGTCGAGGCTGCCGAGCTTCGCTGCGGGGTCGCCCGGCTTGAGCTGGCCGGACGTCACCTCCTCGGTGTCGAAGTGCACCACGTCCCCGGCCGAAATCTCGACGGCCGGCGGAAGTGAGTTGTCCCACTTGTAGTGGAAGGTTTCGCGCGGAATCGTGTGCTCGCGGACGTTGGTGCGCTGTGCCATCTACTTCCTCCCTGCCGGTGCGGCGCTTTCCTTTATAGGGACTGCGCTTGCGCGCAGCACCTTCTTGTCGAACTTTCCGACTGAGGTCTTCGGCACCTCGTCGATGAATCTCACCTCGTCGGGCAACCACCACTTCGCGACCTTGTCCTGCAGAAACTGAATGATCTCTTCCTGCGTGACCTGGCCCTTGAACTCCGGTCGAACCACAGCGTAAGCAACCGGACGCTCGTCCCACTTGGAGTGTGCGAGGCCGATGACGGCGGCCTCGAGGATCTTGGGGTGGGACATGATCGCGTTCTCGAGGTCGACTGATGAGATCCACTCGCCGCCGGACTTGATGACGTCCTTCGTGCGGTCGACGATCTGGATGTAACCCTCAGCCGTGACCTTGGCGACATCGCCGGTTCGGAACCAGCCGTCTTCGGTGAGCTTGCCGGGGTCGTAGCCGTTGTAATAGCCCCGCGCGATCCACGGACCGCGCACCTGGATCTCGCCGAACGCGACGCCGTCCCACGGCAGCACCTCATCCGAGGCTGGGTCGACAATCCGAATCTCGACTCCGGGGACGACGATTCCCTGCGTGAGGCGCTTGTTGAGCTCGTCGTCGGCAGGCGTGCCGCTGCGCGGCCGTGCCACGCTGCCCAGGGGCGACGTCTCGGTCATGCCCCACGCGTGCAGCACCCGCAGGCCGAGAGCGTCCATCGATTCCATCAGGGATCGCGGTACTGCAGAGCCACCGCAGATGACCGTGTGAACCTTGGGCAGGCGCTGCCCCGTCTGCTTCAGCAGGGCCGCGGTGTTGATCCAGATTGTCGGGACCCCGGCGAGGATGGTGGCCCCTTCCTGGTCGGCCAGGTCCACCACCGACTTGGCATCGCCCATGAATCGATCCGGAAAGAGGACCTTGCAGCCAGCCATCCCGCATGCGTATGGAAGGCCCCAGCTGTTGGCGTGGAACATCGGGACGATGGGAAAGACCACGTCTTTCTCCGTCAGCCCAAGGTTGTCGGCCTGCAGCACGCCCATCGTATGGATGAACTGCGATCGGTGCGAGTAAACGACGCCCTTGGGATTTCCGGTGGTGCCGGACGTGTAGCACATGGCGGCGGCCATGCGCTCTGACAGCTTGGGCCAGGGATAGGCCTCGCTCTCAGCGGCGAGGAGAGTCTCGTAATCGAGAGTCTCGCCGAGGCCGGGATCTCCCAACGGCATGCCATTGCCCATCACGACGAAGTGCTGGACGCTTGGGATCTTTCCGATCAGGGGCTTGAGCAGGGGAAGGAGGGTTTGATCGACAAAAAGGACTTTGTCCTCGGCATCGTTGATCACGAATTCGAGGTGCTGTGGAAACAACCGCAGGTTGAGCGTGTGAAGCACGGCGCCCATGCATGGCACTGCGTAATAGAGCTCGAGGTGCCGGTAGTTGTTCCAGGCCAGCGTTGCCACCCGGTCGCCGGGCTTGACGCCGAGGCGCTTCAGCACGCCCGCCAGGCGGTTGATGCGCGGCACCATCTCGCCATTGGTGGTGCGATGAACTCCCTGCTCCTGCTTGGTGACCACCTCTTTGTGAGCGTGAAGGCGTTCCACTCGCCATAACACGTGCTGCAGAGAGAGCTCGTAATCCTGCATCAAGCCTTCCATCGCAGGCACCTCCCATCTTTGCTTTGTAGGTGAAAAGGAACGCCGGAAAAGTCGATGGTAAGGCCGTCGGGCGTAGGATGCACATCCCATGGTTGCTTGGGGTCGGGCCGACCTTCACATGCACACGACCGCCAGCGACGGATGGCCGTCGCCTTCGCAGGTGGTCGACCACGCTGCGAGGCGTACAGGGTTGAACGTGATCGCCATCACAGACCACGACACGATCGAGGGCGCGTTGCGCGCCGCCGATCATGCTGCGAAACGAAAGCGCCTGCACGTGATCGTCGGCGAAGAGGTGTCGAGCCGCGACGGCCACATCATCGGTTTGTTCCTCGAGAGGCGAGTGAGGTCCGGCATGTCGGCCGCCGCAACAGTCCATGCGATCCACGAGCAGGGCGGCCTTGCAGTTGCGGCCCATCCGTTCTGGCGCACTGAACGTCAGGTCAGGAGTGGCAGGGTCCATGGGGTCGGCTGGCTGGCGGCCGAGCTCGATTTCGACGGGGTCGAGGTCGAGAACGCGACACCCGGTTTTTATGTGTTCAACCAGCTGGCCCATCGTCTGAACCTGGGCCTGGGTGCGGCTGAGCTGGGCTGCTCTGACGCCCACATAGTGGACGCGGTTGGCCGCGCGTTCACCGAGTTCCCAGGCGCTACGCCTGAGGCGTTGCGCAAGGCCATCGAGAATGGGGAGACACGCGCCGGCCGCCAACGTTATCGAGCCGTTGGCTTGATGCGCTACGCGGCGTGGGGTTTGAACCACCAGAGATACGTCCCGGCGGTCGCAGCGCACGCCTGAGCCGGCACACCCGCCGGAGGTTCCATAAGATTGGATGCCCGCCCGCTTAGCTCAGTGGACCAGAGCATCTGTCTTCGGAACAGAGGGTCGGGGGTTCGAATCCCTCAGCGGGCACTTTTGCCGTGGACGATGCCTGTGGCCCTCCGGGGCCTGCACCGGTAGAATTCTCCGGCGCAGCAAGGGCGGCTGGCGGAACTGGTAGACGCGCACGTTTGAGGGGCGTGTGAGGTAACTCATCCGGGTTCGAGTCCCGGGTCGCCCACCACGCTTTCCGTAACGCGAGCCAACGTCACGGGAAGGTCGGGATGATGCTGTCGCGACTCTCGATCCTGACCTCGTGGCTGGACATGCTATGTGAGAGGACGAGCGCGGCGCGCTGCCTATCTCAAATGGAGCCGATACCGCAAACTCCGTCCGTGATCTGGATGTTTAGGCCTCGCGGAACACCCATCACGAGACTCCACCGCGGCGGGGTCGCGTGGCTCATTTGGGGATGTTTCGTCTTTATCGGACTCATCGGAGTCGACGGCGTACTTGTCGATCCGCAGCTGTTTGGGAAGGTATCTGGCCTTGTCTTGGCAGCGATCGGCTTCGGCTCGGCATACCTCGTGTGGCGCGCCGCGCACATTGTGATGTACGGGAATGGGGTCCTCGTCGGTACTGCTGTCGGGCCTCGCTGGGTCCAGAGGGGTGAGATAAGCAGTGTCTCTCTCGAACCGGATCGAGATCTGTGGGGCAGGCCGGGCCGAGTTCCGGTGATTCATCTGCGATCAGGGCGCGCTCTGAAGTTAGGCGCTTTCTTCGCACGCGACGGCTTAAGAACGAGCCAAACCGTCGCTCAAGCCGCGGCTGACGTCCTGGCGGCGTACGTGAGAGCCGCACCGTGAGGGCGTTCGCGAAGAGGCCGGGCCGTCAGCAGGCCAGACCTGTCTGAGTTCAGCTGAGCTGGATGGTCCTCCGATCAGTTTCGGCTCTGGGTTCGCGTTGCGGAAACTGCGGCCCACTCCGATTCGCCGTGCTTTCCCATAACGCGAACCGAAGGCGCCGACCGGCGGTTGCCGGACGAAATTCGGGGCACCGTCCAACGCCCAATGCTGATGACCGACAGACCCTTTTCACGTCAGCGTGATCGGCTTAGCCCGCGGCCGGTGCGCGGCCTGGGTCGGTCACGAGGCTGATGGAGTCCGCCAGCTCATTCAGAACCGCCGCTGTTGAGGTGGCCTTCATACTCTCAAGCTCCTCGGTCGTGATCCCAACCACTAGCAGGAACTCGAGCCGCCCGTTCGGCGTGTCGATGGCACCCAGCTCAGGATCGATGGTGAATGCGACCGCCGTCAGCCGAGTTGGTAGCCCAGCGAGCGCGTGGCCTGTCTGAAGCCTGTGGCCAGAGACGAAGACCATTTGATTTGATCGCGTGACCTTTGCGAGTGACGTCAACACTCCGAATGCCCAATCCGGAGGCTCGGGGGTCAAAGGGACGCGCATCGTGAATTCGTAGCCCCAGCCGCTGAGGGTCGGGTTGTCGCTCTCCTTCTGGAAGAGCTCGGTCAGACCGTAGGTAACCAGAAACCAGAAGTTTGCTCCCCGATAGGCACTCAGTCCTTGGAGCGGACTTCCGAAAGCTACTCCGGGGTTCACTCCGCGATGGACCGGCTCGATTCCGCTGTAGACGGACTCCACTCGTTTGGTAATTGCATCCCATCCAGGCGCGGAATCATGGTCATCATTCGGCCGGTTGCCGCCCTGCTGTCCGGCCACGTCATGAGCCTATTTCATTGATTACGAATTCGGGAGCGTGCCGTGACCGGATGGGCGAATCCCCCGCCACGCTTCCGATCACACTTACCGTGTGTCAGAGAGCAGGGACGAGCCCAAGCAAGAGCTTGATCCGAAGACGGAGTTTCGCCAGCTCTATGACCAGGAGTACCGCTCCGTCTACCGCTCCATCCGCGCCGTGGTGCTCGACGCCGCCGCCGCCGAGGACCTGACCCAGGAGACATTCGTCCGCGCCTACCGGGCGCGCGACCGGTACACGCCGACCGCCCCACCTGGCGCCTGGCTGCGCCGGATCGGGATCAACCTCGCGATCTCCTACCTGCGCCGACAGAAGCTGGCCCGCTACCTGCCCGCCCGTATGTACGTGGCGCCGGACCGGCGCGAATACGACCGCGCCGAGGCCAAGGACGTGGTGACCAAGGCCTTGACCGCTCTCAGCCCCAAGCTGCGGGCGGCGGTGATCCTCCACTACTACGACGGTCTGACGCGGGAGGAGATCGCTTCGGTGCTGGGCGTGCCGGCAGGCACTGTCGCCTCCAGGATCGCCAAAGCGGTGGCGATCATGAGAAAAGCGACTGGGAGCGACCAAGACTGGGAACAGAAGCGTTCCAGTAATGAAGGTGCCCTACGTGGAAGATAGACCCACACAGGGAGGGTCCGCTATACCCTCGGAAGACGACCTTGGCCGGATGGTCCGGACCACGGTGGACGGCTGGAGCCCCCGGCGAGGCCCCGATTGGTCTGACCTCATGGTCCGGATCGCCGGCACCGGGCCGCCCGCCTGGCTCCTATACACAACGGCGAGCGTGGCCCTGGTGATCATCCTGGTGGCGGCATACCTGGTCGGCTCCGCCCTCTCGCTCGGGGCGCTGGCCCCCCAACCCATCCCCGGCCACATCCAGCCCTGACCGGCTAGAAGAGCTCCAGCTCCTCCCCGAGCCCTTGCTCGCGCGCTGCCGCGACCACCACCGTGGCGGCGGCCAGGTCCCAGAGCGCCAGTCCATGCGACTCGAAAAGCGTGATCCCCGGAGACGCGGGCCGCTTCCAGGTCCCGGACAGCACCGAGCCAAGATCGGTGGCGCGGTCCCAATCGAACTTGCCGGCGGCCACCGCCTGGATGAGGTCGCCACTTTCCAGCTGGGCCGCCTCCCGCTGATCCACGATCACTGACTGCGCCAGCGTCACCAGCTCGGCAGGGACCTCGGTTCGATTGGGAAAGTTGGACCCGGCCGCGACGACGAGGGCGTGGCCCTCTATCCACGACGCTTCGAGCACGGGGACCGAGCTCGTGGTCATCGTCACCACGACGTCGGCTCCGCGAACGGCGGCTTCCGCGCTCGGCGCGGCCGTGACTCTGATGCCGAGGCGTTGGCTCTGCGCGGCGGCGAAGGCGGTTCGGTGCGCGCGGTCGCGCGCGAACACCCGCAGCTCCCTTATCTCGAGGACTCGAGAGAGGGCAAGCGCTTGCGTGGTCGCCTGGTGGCCTGCGCCGATCAGCGCCACGGTAGCCGCGCCGCGTGGCGCAAGCGCCCGCACGGCAACCGCGGAGGCGGCTCCGGTGCGGTAGGCACCCATGGCGTCGGCCTCGATCAGCGCCTGCAAGGAGCCGTCGAGCCCGAACTGAACGACCAGGAAGCGGACCCGGCCGCCGGCCACCGTGTACGCCTTCAACCCTGTACAGCCGCCCCCCGGATAGGACGCGAACATGACGTTGAGGAGGCCGCCCGGGGCGAAAGCACGGCGGCGAGGCTCGTTCTGGGCGACACCCTCACCGAGCTCGCGCATTGCCGCCTCCACTGCCGCGATCACCGGGTCCATCTGGATCACACGTTCCACATCCGCTTCGCGCAGGACCAGGGTCACGGCAGGGAGAATAGCGCCGATGGCCTCAAGCCCCCTCAACGTCGGCCTCATCGGCCTCGGGACTGTGGGCACGCAGGTCGCCGAGCGAATGCTCACCTGGCAATCGCAGCTGGCGCGCCGCGCGGGCGTCGAGCTCTGCCTGTCGCGGGTGCTGGTTCGCGACCTGGCGAAGCCGCGCTCCGTCAACGTTGGCAAGGAGCTGCTCACCACCGACGCCGCGGAATTGCTGGACGACCCGGCGATCAATGTGATCGTCGAGGTCGCGGGCGGCGAAGAGCCGATGCGCTCTTACCTGGAGCGGGCGATCTCTGCCGGAAAGCACGTGGTGACCGCCAACAAGGTCGTGATGGCCAAGCACGGCCCGAACCTGCTCGACCTGGCCGCTCAGAAGAACGTGGATGTCTACTTCGAGGCGGCAGTCGGCGGCGGCATCCCGCTGATCAGCACCTTTCGAACGGACCTCCAGGCCAATCGCATCGAGCGGCTGTCCGCGGTGATCAACGGGACGACGAATTACGTGCTGGGTCGGATGGCCGCCGCCAACCTGTCGCTCGCCGAGGCCGTGCGCGAGGCCCAGGCGGCAGGCTTTGCAGAAGCCGATCCGACCGACGACGTGGGCGGGTTCGATGCCACGTACAAGCTCGCCATCCTCGGCTCGATTGCGTACGAGATCAAAGTCCGCCCAGAGGACATCTTCCGCGAGGGCATCGAGGGCATCGAGCCGGTGGACTTCCGCTATGCGCGCGAGCTCGGGTACGCCATCAAGCTCATCGCGCACACCCAGCGACATCCCGGTCGCATCGAGGCGCGCGTCCATCCCGCGATGGTCCCGCTGGAGCATCCCCTGGCCCAGGTCGAAGGCGCGACCAACGCGGTCTTCGTGGAAGGCGACCTGGTTGGCCAGGTGCTGCTGGTCGGTCAGGGTGCGGGCGGGCGGCCGACTGCATCCGCGGTCGTCGGTGACCTCATCGACCTCGCCCGCTCGATCCGCCGCGGGGTGCAGAGCCGGCCGTCCTTCACGTTCGACGACCGGGTCGCCGTGATCCCGATGGGTGAGGTGTTGACGCGTGCGTACTTCCGGATTCGGGTCGACGATCGCGCCGGCGTCCTGGCAGCGATCGGCCAGGTGTACGCGGAGGAGGGCGTCAGCATCTCGAGCTTCATCCAGAAGGACGCGTGGGTGCAGGAGCGAACGGCGGAGCTGGTGGTGACGACGCACCCGGCGAGCGACGCGAGCCTGCAGAAGGCGCGCGCCGCGATCGCCAAGCTGGAACCAGTTCACGCGGTGTCCTCGTTTCTCCGAGTTTTCTGATTGCCATGGGCGTGATCGCTCGCTATCGCGAGCACCTGCCAATCGGGCCCGCGACGCCCGAGATCGACCTCCACGAGGGCTCGACTCCGCTGGTGCCGAGTCGCAATATCGGTCGCGCCCTTGGGCTGAAGAACCTTTACTTCAAGTACGAGGGTCTGAACCCGACAGGCTCCTTCAAGGATCGCGGCATGGTCGTGGCAGTGGCCAAGGCCCTCGAGGCCGGAAGCCGGGTGCTGATGTGCGCGTCCACCGGTAACACATCCGCGTCGATGGCCGCGTACGCCGCGCGCGCTGGGGTCCGCGCGATCGTCGTCGTGCCTTCGGGCGAGATTGCGATGAACAAGCTGTCGCAGGCCCTGATGTACGGGGCCAAGGTGATTGCGCTCAAGGGCACGTTCGACAGCGCCCTGGACACAGTGCGCGACCTCACCAGCCGCTACGACGTGGCGTTGATGAACTCCGTCAATCCCAACCGCGTCGAGGGCCAGAAGACCGCCGCCTTCGAGATAGTCGATGTCCTGGGCGACGCGCCGGATTACCTGGTCCTGCCGGTCGGCAACGCCGGCAACATCACCGCGTACTGGAAGGGATTTCGCGAGTACCACGTTGCCGGTAAGTCGACGCGGTTGCCCCGAATGGTGGGCGCCCAGGCGGAGGGCGCCGCACCCATCGTCAATGGCCACCCTGTGGCTCAGCCGAAGACTGTCGCTTCCGCCATCCGGATTGGCAACCCGGCTTCGTGGGAGGGCGCCACCAGCGCCCGCGATGAATCCGGCGGCATGATCGCGGCCGTCACCGACACCGAGATCCTTTCCGCCCAGGTCCAGCTGGCGAGCAGCGAGGGATTGTTTGCCGAGCCGGCGTCGGCGGCGCCTCTGGCCCTGCTGTTCCGGCTGGTCCGGGAGGGCAGGATCGAAAAGGACGCAACCACGGTCGTCGTGCTCACAGGATCAGGGCTGAAGGATCCCGATGCGGCGCTGAAGAATGTCGAACCGCCGATCGAGCTCGACGGAGATGCGCGCACACTCGCTAAGGTCTTGAAGTTGTGAGAGTCCGCGTGCCCGCGTCAATTGCAAACATGGGCCCGGCCTTCGACTCCATGGCGATGGCCATCGACCTCTGGCTCGAGGTCGAGGCGAACCCTGCGGACTTTCCATCGTGGGATTACGAGGGAGAGGGCGCGGAGTATCTGATGTCGCACGTCAATCCGTTCTCCCACCTCGCGATGAAAGGCCGCGTCCGCAGCGAGATCCCGATGGGTGTCGGGCTTGGGAGCAGCGCGGCGGCTCGTCTTGCCGCATCGGCTTTGGCCAGCCCGTGGGACGTCAAGAGCCACGTGATCGACGCTGGCGCAGACGAAGGCCATCGAGACAATGTGGCCGCGGCAGCCGCGGGGGGAATCCGGATTGTTTCAGAGAGCTTCGACGAGAAGTTGCCAAACCCTGGCTGGGGTCTTGCGTTGTTCATCGCGCATGCGCCAGTGCCGACTGAGAAGGCGCGCGCCGTTCTGCCTGACGAGGTCTCCCGCGAGGCTGCTGTCTTCAACGTTGCGCGCGCTGCTCTGCTCGTGCGCGCCATCTCAGCGAAACGGCCGTCGCTGCTGGGACAAGCGATGAAGGACCGGCTTCATCAACCACATCGCCTGCACCTTTATCCGTGGACGCAGGAGGTGCTCTACGCCGCCGACAACGCTGGTGCTTACGGCGCGGCCATCTGCGGCGCAGGTCCAAGCGTCTTCGCGTTCTGCCCGCCGGCGATGGCCTCGAAGATTGCCAAGGCGATGGCGGCAGCGGCTCCGCAGCATGGACGTGGCCTTGTCAGCCGGGTGACAGACAAGGGGATGTTCAGGACTCTGTGATCGTCCAGAAGTACGGCGGTACCTCGGTGGGCACCGCCGCACGCATCAGGCGGGTCAGCCGCCGGATCGCCGCCACGGTCAAGCGAGGAGAGCAGGTCGTGGTGGTCGTGTCGGCGATGGGCCACACCACCGATCGCATGATCTCGCTCGCGCAGAGCGTCAACCCCGAGCCGCCTGCGCGCGAGCTGGACATGCTCGTGGCGAACGGTGAGACGATCACGGCTCCGCTGGTGGCGATGTGCCTCCAGGG
>DATARC010000127.1:0-4234 GCA_036264335.1 Candidatus Dormiibacterota bacterium | reverse complement strand
CTACCCAGCGAGTGCGTTTAGGGCCGCAAGGAGCTGGGTGTCCTTGGCGAAACCGTTCGCCGGCTTCGTCACGTCGTACTCGTCGCTCGGGTTGGCCAGCGTGACTGCGATGTTGGGGGTCAGGCCTTTGTGGTCGATGGTCACCCCGTTGGGCAGGTACCACCGCTTGATCGTCAGGTGGATGTCGGGGCCGTCGTGGAGTGGGAAATCCAGCTGCACCGAGCCCTTGCCATATGTCGTCGTCCCGATAAGCCGGCCACGTTGGTGCACCTGCAGAGAGCCCGCAGTGATCTCGGACGCCGAGGCGCTGTTCGCGTTCACCAGGACCACCAGCGGAAGCGAAGGCGCCCTGTGCTGCCCGCTCGCGTCGCTGCGGTCGACGTTGCCGTTGCGATCACGCAGCTCGAAGGTCTCTCCGCTCGTGACGAACTCGCTGATCACATCGTTGGCAGCCGAGATGTAGCCGCCCGGATCGTCCCGCAGATCGAGAACGATCCCCTTCGCCCCCTTGAGCCCTGTCCTCAGGGCATCATCGAACTCCTGCGACGTGTTCCCGCCGAACTGGTAGATGCGGACGTAGAAGATCTGGTTGCCGATCATCGCCGACCGGACTGACGGCACCGTGATCTCGGCCCGGGTGATGGTCACCGAGAACGTCGTGGCACCGCGCAGGATCGTGAGGATGACCTTGGTCCCATTGGGGCCTTGGATCGCGGCAGTGGCCTGATCGGCGGTGGCGCCTTTCATGTCCTTGTCCCCCACCTTGACTATCTGATCGCCTGCCTGGAGACCGGCTTTGGCTGCAGGCGAATCCGGCAGGGTGCCGGTGATCACGGGATATCCGGCGCTGAACGTGAGGTAGATGCCGACTCCCGAGTACTGCCCTTGCAGATTGTCCTGAAGCTTCTTGTAGGCGGCGGGGTCGTAATACGCCGAAAACGGATCGCCGAGCGCGGCGATGAGACCCTGGACGGTGCCGTGCGACAGCTTGGTCGCATCGAGATTCTTGTCGACGTAATTGGCCTGGATCACCTGGATCGCCTGCTGCAGCTCGGTGGTGTCGATGCTGCCAACCGAATGTCGCGCCAGGTACGGCACAAAGGGCGAGCCTGAGAACGCCTGGTCCACGTAAAGGCCCGCGACAAACGCAAGCAGCGCGACGATCAGGAAGGCGCCGCCCAGTCGGGCAGCGCGGAGCTTCATGTCAGCAGACTAGCGAAGTCGGGAAACTCAGCAGCCGAGCCAGATGCAGGGGTCCTTCCAGACGTCGTTGACCCTGATCTCGAAGTGGACATGCGGCCCAGTCGAGTTGCCGGTCGATCCTTCGTATGCGATCAGGGTGCCCCGAGCCACGATCTGCCCGCTGTGCAGCCCCCGCGCGAACGAGGAGAGATGGCCGTACAGCGTCGAGAATCCATGCCCGTGGATGATGACCACGTAGTTCCCGTACCCGTAGTAGCCCGGGTAGAAGTAGATGACGCCCGTGTCCGCCGCGATGATCGGCGTGCCCCACGGACCGGCGATGTCGATGCCGGTGTGGATCCTGTGCGGGTACGGACATGCCGGGTCCCACTGCTCGAACCAGTAGCTGTTGCAACCGAAGCCCTGGCTGATGCAGACATGGCCGCAGTTCGGCTCCGGCCACTCGAACTGGCCCGTCCCGCCGCCCGCTTTCTCGGCTGCTTGCCGGTACTTCTGCGCCAGCGCCGCCACCTGGGCGTCGATGGCCGCGCGCTGGGCTTGCAGCAAGGCATACTGACTCGCCAGCGAGCTCTCCAGCTGTGTCTGGTACGCAAGCGCCTGGTTCAGGGTGCTCTGGTTGTTCTGCAGGTCCGCCACAGTCAGCTTCTGCTGCTTCAGCAGCGTCTTGACCTGGCCCTTCTGAACACCGAGCGCCGTGCTCGCTTGAACGACCTGCGAGCGCTCGGAGTTCAGCTCGTCCAGCAGGCGCTGGTCGGAATCGACCACCTGCTGCGCGCCGATCATCCGGTTCATCAAGTCGTTGAAGCTGCTCGCAGTCAGCACGAGCTGGATGTAGTTGATGGCGCCGTGGCTGTCCACGTACCTCAACCGTTGGTTCAATACCTGCTCTCGTTCGCTGAGACTCGCCTTGAGGAATGTCAGGTCGGCGTCCGCGAGCCTGATCTTGCGGTCCAGGCTGTTGATGCTGGCCTGGGTCTGGGCGATGAGCTTCTGCTGGGCGGCAATCTGAGTGTTCAGGTTCGTGACGAGGGTGTAGATCGCGTCGATCTGGGCCTGAACGTTCTTGATCTGGTTGTGGATGTTCTGCAGCTGCTTCTGGTTGCTGACCTGCGCGCCGATACCCTGGTTGTAGGCCAGGCAGGCCTGGTAGACCGCGGGAGGGTCACCCCTGTAGCAATAGATCGCCGAAGCCGTCTGCGTGATGGTTGGAATCCACAGCAGGGACGCGATCACAACCGCCGCGTACCAGCGCCTCACGTCAGATCTTCACGAAACGGCGTACGCCGATGTAGCTCCCCAGCGCGCCAAGCAGCGCTCCACCGACCAGCAGGTCTCGCGCGAGGGACGCGATGAAGGTGGGGTCATACGACAGGGGAATGAAGACGAGGTCGGTGTGAAAGCGGTCGACCATCGGCTGATAGGCGACGACGAGAAGAGCCAGGGCGATGGACGCGGCGATCAGCCCGGTCATGATGCCCTCGATCACAAATGGCCCGCGGACGAACCACTCCGTCGCACCGACAAGCTTCATGACCTCGATCTCTTTTCGGCGGTGGTAGACGGCGGTTCGAATCGTGTTCATCACGATCACCACCGAGACGACGACCAGGATCGCCATCAGCCCGACCCCCGCCAGGCCGAGCCACGACGACAGCTCGAGCATGCGGTTGACGAAGTCTCCTTGATAGTTGGTTGGGTCGGAGGGATCGACCCCGGACCACCTCCTGCCCAGCAGGTCGATGGCGGCGACATCCTTGAGGTCGACGACGCGGACCTGAAGCTTGGCGTCCAGCGGGTTGCCGCTCAACTGCGTGGCGAACACAGCGTTGTTCGGGTCGGCTTTGAAGTCTGCGAGCGCCTGGTCCTTGGTGATGAAGGTGACGGTCGCCACACGCGGGTCGGCCTTGAGCTGGTCGCGAAAGTCGTACACAGTCTGCAGGGGGGTGCCGTCGGCGACGTTGATCGAGATCTCGCTGACCTTGAGCCGGAAACCGTCGACGACCTGCGAGAACGTGTGGCCGACCAGCAGGTTGACGCCCGCCAGGATGAGGATGAGCGTGATCGACAGCACCGCGGCCAAGCTGACCGCGAGGTTGCGCCAGAAGCTCTGCCAGGCGCTATTGAGCGCGAATTTGAGGTTTCGTAACTTCATCGTGATACCTGCCTGATCGGTCGTCTCGGGCGATCTGTCCGGCGTCGATCGCGACCACGCGACGTCGCAAGAGGTCGACGATCTCGCGGTTGTGGGTCGCCATCACCACTGTGGCTCCCCTTGCGTTGATCCGGAGAAAGAGCTGCATGATCTCCCACGCGGTCGCCGGATCGAGGTTGCCAGTGGGCTCGTCGGCGATGATGAACCGTGGCGCGTGCACCAGGGCCCGCGCGATGGCGACGCGCTGCTGCTCGCCACCTGACAGGTTGGCCGGGTAGGTCTGCTCTTTGCCCGACAGGCCTACTGTGTCGAGCGCTTCGGCGACGCGGGACTCGACGAGGCGGTCCGGCTCACCGTGCACACGCAGCGCGAAGGCGACATTTTCGTAGATGGTGAGGTTCGGCAGGAGCTTGAAGTCCTGGAAGACCAGTCCGATCTTGCGACGGTAGTGCGGCAGCTTGCGGCGCTTCATGCGGCCGAGCTCCACGCCCTCCACGAAGATCTTGCCCTTGGTGGGCTTCTCCTCCCTGATCAGGAGGCGGACGAGGGTGGACTTGCCGGCGCCTGAGGGGCCGACGAGGAAAAGGAAGTCGCCTTCGGGTACGACAAGGTTCACATCCCGCAGGGCTTCGGTGCCCGAGGGGTAGGTCTTCCAGACGTGCTGGAAGCTGATGATGGGCCGGCTGTCAAAATCTGGTGTTAGGACCATAAGCTGAAACTCTTGCTGCGACGTGGGGCGGTTGCGGGCGCGCCCGGCTAAGTCGCGGGCAGTATACCGCATGCCGCCTTTGAGTCCAAATGGCGGGAAAGGGGCCAAAACAGGTGCTCCGTGCTGTAACGGAGATGGGCGATTTTGCTTGCCTGGACCTCCCCTCCGGC
>DATARC010000121.1:0-6451 GCA_036264335.1 Candidatus Dormiibacterota bacterium | reverse complement strand
CTCTCCAAGAAGGAGGACCTGATCAAGGTGGCCAGAGAGGTCCAGTCCTCGCTGCAGGGCAGGCTCAGGGTCGAGTACGACCAGACGGGGGGCAACATCGGGAGACGTTATCGGCGGCAGGACGAGATCGGCACCCCGTTCTGCGTCACAGTCGACTTCGAATCCCTCGCCGACAGGGCGGTCACCATCCGCCGGCGAGACTCAACAGAGCAAGATCGCGTTGCGATCGCCGATTTGCCCGAAACGCTGGCCGGCCTTATCCAGTAGCGCACCCGGCGGCGACTCCACATCGCATGCCAGCTCACGCTGCCTTAGCCAAGCCGTCCGCGACCGGCTTTGATCTGGCGCCGCGGATTACCAACAAGGCCACGATGAAGCCGGCGAGGGCGACCAGGGCGCCGATCTCGAATGCTGTCGTAAAACCGGCGGTCAACGCCTTGTCGACGAGCTCATGCGTCGGTCGCACATTGACGAGCTTGCTTTTGGTAACACCCGCGGCGACAGTGCCAAGGACCGCAAGCCCGATAGAACCGCCGAGCTGCTGGCTGACGTTCAGCACGGCTGAGGCCAAACCCGATTCGTGCGGAGCGGCTCCAGACACTGCGACGAGAGTGGTCGGAAAGAAGATCAGTCCCAGCCCGACCGAAAGCAGCATGAGCGGCCCAAGCACATCTGGCATGTAAGTGGCGTGATCCGTGATCTGCGAAAGCCAGAGGAGGCCCCCGGTCACCGCCAGCGCGCCGAACATGATTGGCCGGCGTGGTCCGATGCGGCCGATGATCCGTGAGGTGACCTGAGCAGTGACCACCACCCCTATCCCTAGTGGCAAGAACGCAAACCCGGCCTCAAGGGGGCTGTAGCCCAGGACGTTCTGGAGAATCTGGGTCAGGAAGAAAAGCACGGCGATGATCACCGCTCCGCCAACCATCCTCAGCGCGTATGCCCCTGATCGGTTGCGATTGGCGAACAGCCTCAACGGCATGAGCGGCTGCCGGCTCCGCAGCTCGATGATCAGGAACATGACCAACAGGGCGGCTCCGGCGCCCACCGCCGCCACTGTCAGCGGGTCGCTCCAGGCGTGCGTCGCGGCGCGGGAGAGCCCGTAGACGAGCAGTGTCATGGCCCCGGTAACCGTGATCGCGCCGGGAAGGTCCAGCCGGCCCGACCTCTTGGCTGATGCGGCCAAGACCCGAGGCGCAGCGATCGCCAGCAGCAGTGCTATCGGGACGTTGACGAAGAGAACCCAGCGCCAGGACAGGTAGTTCGTGATCAGGCCGCCAAGAATGAGGCCGACTGCGCCGCCGCCACCGGCCGCGCCGGCGTAGATGCCCAACGCCCGCGTGCGCGCGGCGCCTTCCGTGAATGTGTCTGCGATAAGCGACAGCGCGGTCGGAGCGACGATGGCGCCGCCCGCACCCTGGACAACTCGGGAGGCGATCAACCACCACGAGGTGGTCGCCAAGCCGCCCGCGAGAGAGCCCGCGGCGAACAGCAGCACGCCGCCGACGAACATCCGGCGGCGCCCGAACAGGTCGCCGGCCCGTCCGCCAAGCAGCAGCAGGCCTCCGAATGCGAGTGAGTACGCGTTGACCACCCACTCGAGGTCCGTCGGTTTGAAGCTGAGCGCGCGCTGGATCGACGGGAGGGCAACGTTGACGATGGTCGAGTCGAGAACGACCATCAGCTGAGCGAACGCGATAACTATCAGGGCGAGGCCCAGGCTTCGCGGCCGGCCGTTGCTCTGGTCGACGGTAGCGACTGACGCGTTCGACATTTCAGATCTCCTGTTGAGTGGGTCAGGCGCCCGCGCCAAGCGAAGCGTCAGACATGGCGTCCATGACTCTCGAAAGTCCGGGCGTTCGGAGGTTATTCCCTCAGGCGGATAATTCTCTCAGCTGATGATCCCTGATGGGAACTGGTTAAGGAGGCGAGATCTTGGCCAGCTTCTGGTCCGCCCCCTCGATCAGCCGCAGCATCATGCCGGCCATGGCACGGCGCTCAGCCGGCTTCAGGGCGCTGAAGAACTCGTCTGCGGCGCCGTCGAATGCTCTGGCTGCCCTCTTCTGTACGGTCCGTCCCTTGGGCGTCAGGTGCAGCGCGTAGGCGCGCCTGTCTCCTGACTTCCTGCGGCGGACCACGACGCCCTGCTCCTCGAGCTCGTCGATCACCTCGACGACTGTGGTCCTGTCGATTCCCAGCTGGTCGCCAAGCGCCTGCTGAGTGACAGGGCCCTCGGCCAGGAGGTTCAGCACTCCACACAGCCGCACGGTGAGGCCCATCGGGGCGAGACGTCGCCCGGCGAGCTCCTGTCCGGAGCGGGCGGCAATCACCAACAGCGCGCCGTCGCGATTCCGCAGGGAAGAGGGGATTGGCATCTGCAGGGCATTATGCCCATTGACTGTGCCGATGAGTCCTGCGAGCTACGTCAGACGCAGGCCGACCGTCAGTCAGGGTGACGATCACCACAAGCCTCTAGGCAGTCGACCTCATCCGCATCGCCTCGCCCAGCCGGTCGAGCGACGCCACCGTCATCGGCAGGAGGACCAGCAGCAGGTCGTCGACGGGCGATCCTTCATAGCTCGCGAACAGGCCAGCGAGCCGCTTCGTCGCCGATGGCTGGTCGGCCTCGCTCACCTCGATGCCCACCGTCCGCCGCATCGAACCGCCATCGCGCCCGGCGGCCGCCAGCGCATCGTCGAAAGCCGCGAGCCGGTCATGCAACTTCTGGTTCGGCTCCCAGAACCACGCCGTGTTCCAGGCATCCGCATAGCGAGCGGTCAGGCGCAGCATCCTCGGCTTGTTGCCTGCGATGAGAATCGGGATGCGCCGCTCGGCCTTGGGCAGAAGCACACCCTCATCGACCTCGTAGTAATGACCCTTGAACGTGACCGTCTCTCCACGCACCAGCGGCACGATGATCTGGAGCGCTTCTTCGAACCGGCTCACCCGATGGTCGAGCGGAAAACCGAACGCCCGATATTCCTGATCATGCCAACCCGCGCCCAGCCCGAGCGTCAGCCGACCGCCGCTGATCTGGTCGGTGGTGACCGCCATCTTCGCCAGCACCGCCGGTGGGCGAAACGAGGAGCACATCACGAGCTGCCCGAGCTCCACCTTCTCAGTCGCCACGGCCAGCGCCGCCAGCAGGCTCCATGCCTCATGCACCCCACGGGGCTCGGTGCCGGGCACGTTCGAGTACATGTGGTCGAACACCCACAGCGAATCTACTCCGACCTCTTCGGCCCGCCGCGCGAACGCAAGGATCTCGCCCCACTCCGGCACGCCGTCGTGGGCGTCGCCGTCAGCCATGGGGAGGACCGTGCCGATGCGCATCGCCAATCGACTGTATACGAGCCGCTTACCCGGCCACGCTGACTACTCGGTGATCATGGATTTCCCGCGACGCCCCGCTTAAAACTGCAGCCATTCGTGGGGATCGCATAACCATCCTTTAAAGCCGCGTGGTCTGGCTCATAACCGTGCCCCCTTAGCGTTCGAGCTGTCGCCGTCGGGGTATGGCCGCGCAAATGGCCGGCAGCGAAAGGAGCAACTCATGACCGGATCCCGCACTCGACTCGTCGGCGCGCTGAGCGCCGCTGGTCTCATGGCAGGCCTGGTGGCGACGGCGCCGCCCGTCGTCGCCAAAGAGAGACCCGTCCAGCACGTCCTTCTGATCTCAGTCGACGGCCTGCACCAGGCCGACCTCGCGTGGTACGTCCGCACCCATCGCGGGTCAGCCCTGGCGCGCCTCGTGAAGACCGGAGCGGAGTTCACCAACGCGCACACGCCGGTGCCGTCTGACTCTTTCCCGGGCATCGTCGCCCAGGTCACGGGCGGCAACCCCTCGTCGACGGGCATCTACTACGACGACAGTTACAACGCCGCGCTGCTGCCGGCAGGGACCACGAGTTGCGCCGGCGTCGCGCCTGGCGCCGAGGTGACCTACTTCGAGCAGGCCGATCGCAACCAGCATTCCCTCGACGCTGGTCAAGGATTGAGCGGCCTCCCGGGCAGCATCCTGCAGATGACGGGCAACCCGACGACGCTCATCGACCCCGCTCAGCTGCCCGTCGATCCGAGCACCTGCCAGCCGGTGTACCCGCACCAGTACATCAAGGTCAACACAGTCTTCGAGGTGGCTCGCGCCGCGGGGCTGCGGACCGCCTGGTCTGACAAGCACGCCGCATACGAGGTTCTCAATGGCCCCTCCGGAAATGGGATCCAGGACCTCTTCACGCCCGAGATCAACAGCGATGCGCCGACCACCGGCTCATCCCATGACTGGACACAGGTCAACAGCCTCACGCAGCAGTACGACAGCTACAAGGTCCAATCCATCATCAACGAGATCAACGGCTTCGATCACAGCGGCACGACGTGGGTGGGCACGCCCGCGATCTTCGGTATGAACTTCCAGACAGTCTCCACCGCGCAGAAGCTGCCCACGTCAGATGGCATGACCGGCGGCTACCTGGCCGACGGCGTCACGCCAGGTCCGCTGCTGTCAGGCGCTCTCGACTACATCAACGCCAAAATCGGCGCGATGGTGAAGGCGCTCAAGGCGCGCCACCTCGACCGCCAGACCGTGATCATCCTGTCGGCCAAGCACGGTCAGTCGCCGCAGACACCCTCCGCCCTGACCCGCATCCCGGACGGCCCGATCATGGACGCACTCAACGCCGCCTGGGCCGCGGCAAACCCCACCGCGACCAAGCCGCTCGTCGCCTTTTCGATCGATGACGACGGCATGCTCATCTGGCTCAGCGATCGGTCGGATGCCGCCACCTCTTTCGCGAAGAACTTCCTGCTCAACCACTCGGGCACGGGCAATGACATCAACGGCAACCCCAAGCCCTACACCGCGTCCGGCCTCGCGACTGTCTATGCAGGCGCCGATGCCGCAGCGTACTTCCACGTGTCGCCTGGCGATGCTCGCGTTCCCGACATCTTCGGCATCAGCCAATACGGCAGCGTCTACACGGGCGGCCACGGCAAGATCGCCGAGCACGGCGGCGCCAACCCGCAGGACCGCAACGTGCCGCTTGTCGTATCAGGCGCTGCGATCGACGGCCACGAGATCAACAGCTCGTGGGTTGAGACCACACAGATCGCGCCCACCATCCTTCGGCTGCTGGGCCTCGACCCGAACGCCCTGCAGGCGGTGCAGATCGAGCACACGGCGGCGCTTTCGCTCCAGGACTGACAACACCCCCTTAGTGGCACGGCGGGCGAGGCCCGCCGTGCCCACGGGCGAAAACAACCGCGCGCGAACATACTGCTTGGGCGGATGAAGAAATTGCTTTATGCCCTGGCGCTCGCCATCGCTGCGATCGGTCCCGTCTCGGCTGCCGCGGCTCCCACCCCATCGCCCGCCCTGGCCGGCCTGCTGGCGCCTCCACCTGCGGGATCGAGCCAGCTGATGAGCGGACCGCTTCAGGGGCAGCTCACCGCCACCGCCTACGCCAAGCAATACCAGGCCAAGGCGCTGGAGGCGGGGATCACGCTGATTCACGATGGTTTTGTCGATGCCTACGGCCTGGAATGGGTCCAGCGCTCCAACACCCAGGACCTGGTCGAGTTCGTCATCGCCTTCTCGGGGAGGAAGGGCGCGATGGACTGGCTGGGATACATGGAAGCTGCGGATAAAACGGATCCCACCTACAAGCACGCGGACAAGCTCACGGGCATCGATCCGTACTACGGCTCCCATACCGCCTCGACAGCGCCCCGCCTCTTCACCGACTTCTTCGCCTTCGTCAAAGGCAACGACCTCTTCGCAGTCGGTGTCGTCTCCGCGAAAGACGACGCGCTGAAGCTGGTGACGTCGCAGACAAGGCGTCAGTACAGCAGCGCTCCTGCCGAAACCATTCCCAAAGCCCGCTGGCCGGAAAACACGCCCTCGCAACGCCCGCAGACCAACTTTCTCGCCACGATCATCGGCGGCGTCCTGGTCGTCGTCGGCATCGGCGCGGTGATCCGCTTCGTGATCGTCCGCCGCAGATCGACTTAGCGCTGGGCGCGCTGCCTACTACGTCTCCCAGGCGACCTCGCCGGCTTCGATCGGTTCCTTGATCCCCTTCAGAACAAACTTCTGCAGACTGCCCACCCTCTGGCCGCCGGCCTCCAGCGCCTCGCGCGAAGCGAGGATGCTGTCGGCCCGAGCCGCCGCGCACAACCGCGCCGCGCGATGCACTGCAGCACCCCGTATCGATGAGTCCGAGCTCTGCACCTCGCCGAAATGCACGCCGATCCGAACCTGTGGTGCGTACCCGTGAAGGCGGCGATGCGTCCGCAGTCGGCGTTGAATGTTGACGCCGCACGCGATCGCGTCGCCGGCGGCGTCGAAAACCACAAAGAATCCGTCGCCGGCGTGGTCGACCTCGCGGCCGTGGTGTTCCTCGAAGGAGCGCCGCATCTCGGCATCCAGCCAGGCGCTCAGGTCAGACCAGGC
>DATARC010000101.1:0-12433 GCA_036264335.1 Candidatus Dormiibacterota bacterium | reverse complement strand
TCGTTGTTTTCCCGGCGCCCGTCTCGCCCACGAGCGCGATGATCTGGCCGGCGGGGATCTGCAGCTCGATGTCGTGCAGCACGTCCTTGTCCCGATACGCAAAGGTCACGCCCTCGAAACCAACCGCGCCCTTCACCTGGCGCAGACGTACCGGTGCTCGCGGCTCCGGCACGGTGGCCGTCTCCTCCATCACGCCTGCGAGCTTCTCGAGCGCCGCCCCCGCGGCCTGGAACGTGTTGTAGAACTGGGACAGGTCCTGCATCGGCTCGAAGAACTGCCGCAGATAAAGGACGAAGGCCGTGAGCACCCCGAGCGTCAGCTGGCCCTGCACGACGAGAAAGCCGCCGAACACGAGCACCGACATCGTGGTCAGCCGGCCCAGCAAGATGATCCCCGGTCCGAACGTCGAAGCGAGCCGGTTCGACCATATGTTGGCGTCGCGATACCGCCCGTTGACGTCCTCGAAGATCTCCTGGTTGCGCGGCTCGCGGCGAAACGCGTGCACGGCGCGAATGCCGCCCAGCGACTCCACGTAGTGCACGATCACGAGCACGATCGCCCGCCGCACGGCTCGATACGAACGGCCCGAGTTGTGGCGGAACCAGGCGGTCAGGCCGAGCACGAGCGGCATCACCACCAGGGTGACGAGGCCGAGCCGGGCGTCGAGGTGCAGCAGGATCACGGTGATTCCGACCACCGAGATCAGCGAGGTGAGGACGGAGGTCAGGCCCGTCGCGAGCAGCTCATTGAGCGCGTCGATGTCCGACGTGAGCCTCGAGATGATGCGCCCAGACGTGTAGCGCTCGAAGAAGGACAGCGACAGCTCCTGCACGTGACTGAAGAGCAAACGGCGCAGGTCGAAAAGGATGTCCGCGCCGACCCGGCCTGAAAGCCGCATGAAGGCGTAGTTCGCGACGGCGTTGAGCGTGAGCGCGCCCAGGAGGGCGATGACGATGAGGACGAGCGTCTCGAGGTTGCCGTTCCTGCCCGCGAGGATCCCGCGGTCGATGCCGATGCCGACCAGGTAAGGAATCGCGAGAAAAGCCGCTGATCGAACGAGGATCAGCAGCCCAGCGAGTGCAAGCTCTTTCTTGTAGGGCCGGCCGAGAGTCGCGAGCAGAGCGCGGCTGCGCTTCCGCAGCAACCCGGCCACGGTGGCCGAGAATTCGTCCACCTCCTCCGAGGCGACGCCTCGCCATCGGTCCGACGGGGCGATCGCGCTCACGATCCGGCCACCGCGGGTTCCATCTCGTACTCCTGCGACAGGAGCGCGCGATAGAGATCGTTGGAGCGCATGAGCTCCGTGTGGGTGCCGGTGGCCACGATCGTGCCGCCGTCGAGCAGCGCCACGCGATCGGCCAGGGCAAGCGTCGAAGGCCGGTGCACGACCAGCAGAGCAGTCACGCCCTCGAGAACGGTGGCCAGGGACGCCTCGATCAGCGCCTCGGTGTGGACGTCCACCGAGGAAAGCGGGTCGTCGAGCACCAGCACCTGCGGCCGGCCGAGCACCGCCCTGGCGAGCGCGAGCCGCTGCCGCTGCCCGCCGGACAGGGTGTAGCCCTGCTCACCGACTCGGGTCTCGAGGCCCCATGGCAGGTCACGCACGAAGCCTGCCTGCGCGACGTCGATGGCGCGCTCGATCTCCTCGTCCGATACCACGGGCCGGCCCATCACCAGGTTCTCGTGGACCGAGGCGGAGAAAAGGATCGGGTCCTCGAAGGCCACGCCTATGTGCGAGCGCAGCGACCGCAGCTGCAGGTCGCGCACGTCGATGCCATCAAGAAGCACCTGGCCTTCGGCGATGTCGTACAGGCGAGGCAGCAGGTAAGCCAGGCTGGTCTTGCCGCTACCGGTGCGCCCGACCAGCCCCACCGTCTCGCCCGGCTCGATGACGAGATTCACGTTGCGGAGCACCCAGTCCTCCGACTTCGGATACTTGAAACCGACGCCGCGGAGCTCGATGCGGCCACGGCAGGCGTCCAGAGCGCGCGCGCCGGCGCGATCGGCGATCTCGGGCTGCGAGTCCAGCACCTCGTTGAGGCGCTCAGAAGCGGTCTGGCACTCCTCGCTCATGGACAGCACCCACCCGATGGCGTCCATGGGCCACGTGAGCATGAAGACGTAACTCATGAAAGCCACGAGACCGCCGATGGTGAGGTGCCCCTGGACGACGTTGATACCGCCCAACAGCAGCACGGCCACGAGCGACAGGTTGGGCAGGAAGTTGAGCTGGGTCCACAGTCGCGCCCGTGCCTCGATGCCGGTGAGGCTGGTCGTCTTGACCAGGAGGGCCTGGTCCTCGAAACGCCCCTGCATCAGCGGCATGCGACCGAAGGCCTTGATGATTCTCACGCCAGTGGCCATCTCCTCGATGACAGTGGTCAGGTCGCCCTGCTGGTCCTGGAGGCGGCGCGCGATCACCTTGTACTTGTCGTGGAACCGATTGCTGAAGTAGGCGATCGGCAGCATGCAGGCGACGACGACGAGCGCCAGCTGCCAGTCCAGGCTGAGCATCAGGACGAAGACGACGGCGAACGTCACTATCGTCTGCAGGAACCAGATCAAGCCGAAGCTCACGAACCGGCGCACGGTGGCGATGTCGGCAACGGCTCGCGAGAGCAGCTGGCCCGACTGCCAGTTGTCGTGGAAGGCGACCTGCAGGTTCTGCAGGTGGGCGTAGAAGTCGTTGCGCAGGTCGGTCTCCATGCGCAGCGACGCGACGCCCGAATAGTTGCGGCGCAGGTAGATGAAGATGAACTCGGCGACGCCGATGGCGATCAGCAGGCCGGCCATCGGGGCCATCGTGCCGAGCTGGTGGTGGGTGATCGGCCCGTCGATGATGGCCTGGATGACCTTCGGGATCGCGGCCGACGCGGCAAGGCTGCCCAGCTGGGCGACGCCGAAAACGATCACGAGGCCGATGTAAGGCCGCAGGTACGGCAGATAACGCCGTAACGCGAGCAGACCCAAGTTCGCTAAAACTCCTTCTAGGGCGTGCTCCCGCGACGAGGTCGCGGGGACCCCAGACGTGGGGCGGGAATCGTCCAGTTTAACGACTGGGGTCGGAGCGATTAGAAAACGTTGGTCGCCGCGCCGAACCTCCTTGACGCCGGTTGCAGCAAAGACAGCAGCCGCTTGGCCTTTCTCCTCAAGTTCGTGCTCAAGGCGTGGCCGAGTGTGAGCTCGAGCACCAGGCCCGTGAGGATCTCCCTGTCGATGATTGCGATGCCCTGCTCATCCGCAAAGGACCACGCCTCAGGCGCGAAGTCGCCATCGGACACGATGGCCACTCCAGCCTCGTTGCGCTGAGCCACGAGCAACATCTCATTGAGCGGCTCGACGCCGATCGGGTCGAGCCCGCGCAGCTGACAGTTGACGAGCACCCGCTCAGCGCCGCGCACGGCCTCCATGTCGATGACGTCCACATCGGGCCCCTCGCCGCCGAACACCTCGTAGCCCTCGCGCCTGAAGATGTCGCTGACCAGCGCAAAGTACCCGTCCCACGCCAGCTCACGAACGGCGGCAACGATCTGGTCGTGCTCACGCCCCCAATTAGCGGGCCGCCTCGATATGAAGGAGAAACCGGGGGGCGACTTTTGTCCTCCCCGCTCGCCGGGGAGGTGGGTGAGTGGCCCCGACGGGTTCAGGCCCGGCACGAGCGAATCGCGCTCCATCGCCCACGGTGAGGCTGCGCTCAGCTCCACGGGAGAGTCAACCGGCACCGTCGGATCCGGCGTCGGCTGCACGAACGCGACGCCCACGAGGTCCCAGTCCAGCTCCGCAGGGCTGAAGGCGTCCACCAGGGCTGCAAGAACCTCCTGGGTGGACACGCCCCTCAGCGGCGAAGCGGCGTGGGAGCGCTCGCGATGGTGCTGTCGCAGCTCCTGCTCGATGAGCCAGGGCGGCGAGTCATAGCGAAGAAGCGTCGCCTTCGGCGCAACCGGCGCCCGCCCTGGTGCCGCCCCCTGCCCATAGGACCAGTGCGGATGCTGATCGACCCCTAGCGCGCTCGTCGTCGCCTCGTAGCGGCGCCCCCGACGAAACACAGTTATGGAACGCCGGCCCGAGCCGCATCTTGCTCCCCTCCCCTGGGCCTACCCCGCCAGATCCCGGATCGAAACGATGCCGATGACCTCGCCGTTCTCCACCACCGGCAGGTGGCGGAACCCGTGGTCGAGCATCGTCTGCAGCGCCGTCTCCACATCCTCGTCCGGCCCCACGGTCATCGGGTTCGGTGTCATCCAGGAGGCGACCTCGTGGCCCGGCGCGTCGTGGGACTGCGATATCGCTCGCACCGTGTCGCGCTCGGTGAAGATGCCCTCCAGGCTGTGGCCCTCCATGACCATCGTCGACCCGATGCGGTGCTGAGCCATGAGCGCGACGGCTTCGCCGACGGTGGTCGACGGGCTCACCGTGTGGAGGGTGGTGCTCATGACCTCGCGGACCGCTGGCACCCCGCGATTCTAGGCCGCCGCTACGGCGTCTGGACCGGTGGCATCGGGTATGCGGCCAGCAGCGCTGAAGCGCCTAGCACGAGGATGGCGATGCCGGCCTCGAACCGCACCATCGCCATGCCTCTGCGCCACGCGAGCACCGACAGGACAACCATCGCCAGCACGCCGGCCGACTTGGCGCTGAGGACCAGGCCGTAGGAGGTCGTCCACAGGTCTGAGACATCGCGAAGCTCGACCGTCGCGTCGAGAACCCCGGTCAGGGCAGTGATGGCGAATGCGACGAGGGCGACGCGCCCAAACCGCACGAGCAGCGCCCTCCCCTCTTCCCCGCGCCATCCGCCCGGCGGCCTGACCATGGCCAGCGCCAGTATGCCGCCTGCCCAGACACCTGCCGAAAGCACATGCAGGACGTCGGCGAACGTCGCACCCACCGGCGAATCGGACTGCGCGGCGTGACCGACGAACGCAAGCGATGCGGCGGCGAACAGGGTGAGTGGCGCGACCAGCGGCCGACGCGCCAGGCACAGGTACAGAGCTCCGGCCTCCAGGGCGACTCGTGCGACTCGCAGCCAGCCGCCGGGACTACCGGTCAGGAAAGCGATCGCGCCGGGCAACGAGTGGCCGGCGGCGAAAGCCTCGCCCGCGACCACTGTCAGCCCACCCGCCAGCGCCAATGCCAGGCCTCTGTGCATACCCGGCTGCGCCCAGGCGAGGCGAGGCGAGTTCCGTGCCAGACGCCTGAGCACGAAGACGCCGATCACATAGATCAGGCCGGCGTATTCAACCCAGCGCAGGACGCCGATCGCAAGCTCGGTTGCCCCGGGCACGCTCAGGCGTCGAACACGGTGAGGGCGGGGTTCACGATCGCGGTGAGGACGTGGTCCTCCCACCTTCCGTTTATCAGCAGGTAGGCGGGCGCGAGGCCTTCGACCTGAAAGCCGCAGCGCTGCAGAACTGCCGCACTCCGCAAATTGCGCGGCATGTGGTTCGCGGTCACCCGGTGCAGCCGCCATCTCTCGAAGGCGAACCTCACAGCGCCGTCAACCGCCTCGGTCATGTAGCCATTGCCCTGTTGGTCTCGCGCCAGGTTGTAGCCGAGCACGCACGATTGGAGCGCGCCACGATGTACCTGGGTCAGGTTGAGGTTGCCGACGATGCGGTCCGGCGCGCTCCGGGCAAACAGGAACGCGCGAAACGATTCGCCCGCCGCGTGCTCGCGCGTTCGTATGCGCACCTGCTCGTGCCACATCGCCTCGTCCAGGAAATCCGGTGCGAACGTTGGCGAGAAGGGTTGAAGATGTTCGCGATTGCTGCCGTAGTAGTTGATGATCTCGGGGACGTCCGCGGCTTGAGGCAGCCGCACGATCAAGCGCTCGGTTTCAACCAAGCGGCCTAGGCCCCGGCTGCGGCGATGATCCCTCCGCCGAGCACGCGACTCCCGGAATAAAGGACCGCGGCCTGTCCGGGGGCGGCGCCCAGGAATGGCTCCTTCAGCGAAAGGCGGCCGCCCTGGTACACGGCGGCGATGGGCGCTGCGTGATAGCGAAGCCGCGCCTCGCATTCGACCGGTTCCCGAACCACTCCGTCGATGAAGCTCACATCCCGAAGGTCGATCAGTCGCGCCTCCAGCTCTTCGCGGCGTCCGACCACGAGCCGGTTCGCAGGCGCGTCGATCTTCAGCACGTACCACGGGCCGGCCTCCCGCAGATCACCGAAACCGCTGCGCTGCCCGACCGTGTAGACGGCCGTGCCGCGATGCGACCCGAGCTCGCGGCCGGATGAGTCGACGACGGCGCCCGCGTGCACGGGCAGGCGCTCGCTGAGATAGCGCGCGGTGTCGCCACGTGGAACGAAGCAGATCTCCATGCTCTCGGCTTTGTTGGCGACGGGGAGGCCAAACTCTCGCGCATGCTCGCGCACCTCACGCTTGTCCATCCCACCGAGCGGGAACACGATGCGTGCGAGGCGCTCGCGATCGAGGTGATAGAGCATGTACGACTGGTCCTTGGCGGCGTCCACCGCGGTGTGAAGCTCAGGGCCATCGATCCCGTCGACGATCCGCGCATAGTGCCCGGTCGCCAGCTTGCCGAAGCCCAGGGCGAGCACGCGCTCGAGCATGAGGTCGAAGCGCACGAAAGCGTTGCAGCGAATGCAGGGGTTGGGGGTCCGGCCCTCCAGGTAGTCGCGGTGAAAGGGCTCGATCACCCGCTCGCCGAACTCCTTCTCGAGATTCCAACAGTAATAAGGAATGCCGAGCAACGAGGCGACGCGTCGCGCGTCCTCGACTGCGTTGAGCGAACAGCATCCCGCGTTCTGCTTGCCGGCCTCATCGGCGCCGCGTGGCCACTGCTGCAACGTGATGCCGACAACCTCATGGCCTTGCGCCTGGAGCAGGGCGGCGGTCACCGAGGAGTCAACACCACCGGACATCGCAACAGCGATCCTCACGTTCGGCTCTCCACGATTTGGCGCGCGACTATCTCCGCGTCCTCGCCGACGCCGTAGAGGATGGCCGACTTGTTCTTTCTCATCCAGTGCACACCCATAAAGTAGAGCCCAGGCACTGACGTTTGCCCGTCGACCTGAACCGGGAACCCCATTGCGTCGAAGATCGGAAACTTCACCCAGCTGTAATCCGGCCGGAAACCGCTGGTCCAGATAACGGTTCCGAAGCCCTCGCTTACCACGTCGATTTCGGTTCGCGTCTTGATCCGCATCGGTGGCGGAATGTCGTAATCGGGCACGGGGATATCGGTCCGTGCGCACAGCCTGTCGATCCAGCCCCTGATCTCAGCCCAGCGCGCATCGCCGAAGTCGACGCTCGGCGCAAGATCGTCGGCGAAATGGAGCGTTGAGCCGTCCGCGCCGAGGAATCGACCGAGCAGCTCGACACCCGTTGCATGAAGCGTGCGGAAGTTGAGGTCGTGGCCTCCTTCGTGGCCCGTGGTCTGTGGGTTGCCGAAAAGGCGTGCCTCGGGCGACGGCAGCTGGTCAGCGGTGCGCTCGACGAAACCCGACTCCTTGAACCACCAGATGATGTCCCGACCACTCACGCGTCGCGGCACCCAGGGGCAGCGGCCGCAGGCAAGGCAGACCTTCCGGCCGGCTTGATGCAGCTCTTCGGCGAGCTGACACCCGGTCTGGCCGCTGCCGACGATCAGGACATTTCCCGGAGGCAATGCCGCGGGGTTCCTGTAATCCTCCGCCAGCACCTGGTGAAGAGCCGCGGGCATCGACCCGGCTCCGGCCGGCCGGTGCGCCGTCTGATAACTGCCAGAGGCGACGACGACCCTGCGCGCGCGGACTTGCCCCCTGCTTGTCGTGAGGACAAACCCCTTCTGCCCTTCGGACTCGAGGTTCGTGACCTGGGTGCTGCCCGCGACCGGAGGGTTGAACGAGGCAACCCAAGAATCGAAAAAAACGACCAGCTCGGCGCGCGACATATAACCCTGCGGGTCGTCTCCGTCGTAGGCGGTGCCGGGGAGCTCGATTGCCCAGTTTGGTGTGATCAGCCGGAAGGAGTCCCACCGGCGCGAGCGCCAGGTCTCGGCGACACGGCCGGCTTCCAAAACGACGTGATCGACGTTGGCTTGGGTCAGGTGCCAGCTGGTGGCAAGCCCAGCCTGGCCGGCGCCAATGATGGCAACGTCAACTCTCGAATCCATAGCGGCGCCAATCGTAATCTGCGGCTAAGCTCCAGCCGGTGAAGCTCAGCGACACGCAATCGGGCCGCATCGGCGAGTACCTGCTCTCGGTGTACGCGATGATCACGACCGACGGGTTGCTCGTCCCGTTTCACGTGGAGGCCGACGACGACCATCGTGACATCGTCGTCTCCCCCAAGGGCAAGAGCACGTACGCCTCGCTCCAGGCCAAGGCCTGCTTCCAGCTTGGAGCGTCGGGCTTCGTGCAATCCAACGCGACCTACTTCGCAAACTCGATCCCGACGGACCCAGCCTGGATCTATACGGTGGTGCTCGTCCTCGACCTGGCGCCGGTCTGCTGGTGGCTGGTGCCGGCGCCGGACTTCAATCGCCTCACCTCACACGCCCCCGCACGCGGCGGCCGCAAGGTCGAGCTCCACTTCCGGGCGCACCCTGACAAAACCGATGCGTTCACGCCATTCCGGATTGAGACGAAAGACGTGGGACCACGCCTGCTGGAGATCATCGACGCGCTGCCTCCGAAAACCAAGCCGATCCCGGGCGCTCGCCTCCTGATCACAAGAGGCTGAGCTACTCGACCAGGTCGCCCTCGGCCGGTTCGACCTTGACGCCCCGAGACTCCAGGTACTTGACCCCGCGGTCAAGCTCCTCGGCTTCGCCGGTGATCTCGAGGAGGACCCAGCCCTGGTCGCGTGTGACATCGGCACGCCTGATGTTGGTGACGATCTCAAACTGCTTGCCCATCTGGTAGATGACGGGCTCTTTGACCATGTCGGGCCCGAATATCAGCTTGAGCCGGCGCCTACCACCCATGGCCCGAGAGTCTAAAGCTGAACCAACCCCCCGGCTACAGCCGGCACGATCGAGATCTCGTCTTTCTCGCTCACCTTGGCCTTGAGGCCCGGCCCCAAGCGCACGTCCTCGTCGTTCAGGTAGACGTTGACGAACTGCCTGAGCTCGCCTTTGTCGTCCAGCAGCCGGTCCCGGAACCCGGGGTAGCGGGCATCGAGGGCCTCGATCGCCGACTCGAGGTCGCTCGCCTCGACCGCCACAGTGATCTGGCCGTCAGACAGGCGGCGCAGCGGACCTGGGATTCGAAATTGCGGCATTTCTAGATATTCACCTTCTCGCGAAACGATTTTAAGGTCGGTTCTATTTCCACCCGCTTCGCATGGCCGTCGACAGAGGCGAGCACGTCGGCGGTCTTGAGCCCATGCCCGGTGACGTAGGCGACGATCGTTTCGTCCCCGTTCCACCGGCCCGCCCGCGCCAGCTTGGCCAGGACGCCGATCGTCACCCCGCCCGCGGTCTCGGTGAAGATGCCCTCGGTCCTGGCCAGCAGCCGCATCGCCTCGACTATCTCCTCCTCGGTGACGGCCTCCACCACGCCGCCCGTCTCCATCGCAATCCGGTTGACATACATGCCGTCCGACGGGTTCCCGATGGCGATCGAGCGGGCGATCGTGTTGGGCTTGACCGGCATCACCCTCTCGGGGGTGTCGGAGTTGAAAGCGTTGTAGACCGGCGAGCAGCCGAGCGCCTGCGCGCCCGTAAAGGCCGGGACCTTCTCCTCGCGCACGAGGCCAAAGTCCATGAGCTCGCGCACGGCCTGCCGATGCCGCACGAACTGGCAGCCGCTGGCGATCGGGATGATGATCTCGTCGGGCAGCTTCCAACCAAGCTGTTCGACAGTCTCGAAGGTCACTGTCTTCGAGCCCTCTGCGTAGTAGGGCCGGATGTTGATGTTGCAGAAGGCCCACGGCGTCGACTCCACGAGCTGGCTGCACAACCTGTTCACCTCGTCGTAGTTGCCACGCACGGCCACGACGTTGGGGTCGAACACGCTGATGCTGACGATCTTCGCGGGCTCGAGATCGACGGGGATGAAGACGAAGCACTCCAGCCCGGCGCGCGCCGAGTAGGCGGCCACGGAGTTGGCCAGGTTCCCGGTGGAAGCGCACGCGATGGTCTCAAACCCGTGGGCGCGCGCCCAGCTGATCGCAACGGAGACCACCCGGTCCTTGAACGAGTTGGTCGGGTTCATGCTGTCGTTCTTCAGGTACAGGTTGCGAAGCCCGAGCTCGGCCCCCAGCCGGTCGGCTTTGACCAGTGGCGTGAATCCCTCGCCGAGGCTGACGACCGGGGTCGAGTCTTCGATCGGCAGGAGGTCGCGATAGCGCCACATCGAGGGCGGCCCGTCTTCGATGCGCTTTCGGGTCACCACCTTCTTGAGCGCCGCGTAGTCGAACACGACGTCCAGCGGGCCGAAGCACATCTCGCAGACATGCGTGGCCTGGAGCTCGTATTCGGCTCCACATTCGCGACAACGCAGCCCAAGAAGCTTGGCCATGGGGCCTCAGTTTAGATTCCGACTTGCCGCCACCGTAAATCTCTAGCGGCTGTCGCGAATCTCCAGCCACCACTCAAGGCGATCGCCGGGCGCGAGCAGCGGCGGTGGCGCCGCCGGATCGGGATGGTCATGGCCACCCGTCGCCGGCTCGATGGCGATCTGGTGGTAGCCACCGAGGTCGCCATTGCACGTCCACACGCCGACGTAGGGTGTGAGCGCCGGATCCCAGGCAAGCTCGATCGCCGATCCATTGCTCCACGCCAGCCTTGCGGTCGAGGTCGAACCGCGCGTGAGATGCAGCTTGGAGCTCGTGCCCGCGGGCGGCGGCGCAAAGCCGGCGACGCCTTCGACCACCATGCCCGCCTCGTATCGAAACAGGATGTGAGAGCACCAGTACGCGTACAGGGGGTGCTGTCCGGAATTCGTGTACGTGTAGTCGACGCGGACAGCGCCGGGGGTCAGCTCGATCCGACGTTCCAATCGCCACGGCAGCGCCACGCCTGGGCACTCCATGGTTGCGCCCCACTCCGTTTCGTCCAGCAGCGACCACGGCAGGCGCCACGCCTCGCCATGGTCGGGCAGCTCGATGCCGGCCCACGGACCCGGACCTGGATAGCGGCTCGTGTCGACGGTGGGCACCATCTCGTCCCAACCGGATGCGCCCGCCTCGACAAAGTCATCGCGGGATGGGTCGTCGACGCCGATCCCCGGGTCGAGCAGCTCATGCCCGTCAAGTCGTAGCGACGTGACCCGGCCGCCACGCTGGAGGTTCACAGAGAGGTCCCACGGGACTCCAAGCAATTTCACAGCCTGCGATCGTAAGGTCTAATCACGTGAGGGCCCCCAGGTTCGCTGCCCTGATGTTGTCAATCTGCCTCCTCGCCGCGTGCGCCCACACCTCGGCCAAAGTCACCCTCCCCACTCCCACGCCCTCGCCCTCCCCTATCGATTCGCCATCTCCAACACCTTCGGTCGACCCGTCGCCGGTCACCACCTCGCAATCTCACGTATTCGTGATCGTCATGGAGAACCACAGCTATGGGCGCGCGCTCACTGGTTCGTACACGGCAGCGCTCGCGAAGAAGTATTCAGTTGCGACCGACTACCACGATGTCGGCAATCCGAGCCTGCCGAACTACCTTGCCCTGACATCGGGAAGCACGTGGGGCATCGCCGACGACGGGTATCATCGCCTGCCGGCGGGCGGCATCGGAGCCCAGCTGACCTCCGCGGGCATCCTGTGGCGCGCATACATGGAGGGCATGACCAACGGGTGCTTCGGCAGCCCTTATCCCTACGCGCTCAAGCACAATCCGTTCGCTTATTACGGTGGGGGCTGCCCCAGCCAGGTGGTCAACTTCAGCCATTTCGCCGCGGACATGGGGGCGCTGGTGCCCAACTTCGTGTGGGTGACGCCGGGACTGTGTCACGACGGACATGACTGCTCGACGGCGACGGCGGACCAGTGGTTGTCGCACACCGTGCCGCTGATCCTCGCCACCGACGCGTGGAAGAACAATGGATTGCTGCTCATCACATGGGACGAGGGGGATGGCAGCGACAACCACGTGCTCACGCTGGCCATCCAGCCCAATGCAGTCGACCACACGAGCGCCCGCTCGTACAACCACTATTCGCTGCTGGCGACGATCGAGGATCGCCTCGGCCTCGCGCGCCTTGGCAAAGCGGCGGATAGCAGCGCCATGACCGACCTGGTCACGAACCCAGGACCTTAACGAGCCGGCTCTAAGCCGCCCAGCGCAGGCCGGGCGCGCGCGCTCTTCGAAAGACCACCCGATCAGGCGGCACGAACCGAAACTCACGTCCGACCTTCACCACCTGCCACCCACCCTCATGCACGAGCCGATGGTGGAAGTAGCACAACGAGACAAGGTTCGAAAGAACGGTCGGACCACCCCGAGACCAGGCAACTATGTGGTGGGGCGATGACCAATCCGTCTTGC
>DATARC010000057.1:0-2642 GCA_036264335.1 Candidatus Dormiibacterota bacterium | reverse complement strand
CCCTCAGGACGCCGGCGACCGACCGCAGCAGGGCCGTCCGCAGGTCCATGCCGGCGTCCCGCCAGGCGAGTCGGGATGACCACGCTCGCTCGACGGCGGCCTCGATCCCCGCCGCGTCCAGCTCCGGGAAGGTCGCCAGCTGCTTGCCGTTCGACGGGTCGATTGATTTCAGCATTGCCCGAAAAGATTACGCCGGGCTCAGTTTCCGGCGAGCGCTCCCACGGCTGCTCCGAGCGAACGCAACAGAGGCCGACCCACTTCGGCTAGGCTCAGCTGCCGGACCTCGGGAGGCGCGCCGGGCAACGTGGTGGCGAAGGCGTCGACCACCGTCGTATCCCACTGGGTGCCTCGACCACGCAACAGCTCGGCCAGCGCCACGTCGTGATTCAGTGCTGTGCGGTAAGGACGATCGGACGTCATGGCATCCCACGAGTCCGCGACCGCGATGACACGCGCGCCCAGGGCGATCTCTGAACCGGACAGTCCGCGCGGGTAGCCGAGACCGTCGATGCGCTCATGGTGGGCGAGGACCAGCTCCCGACCGCGCTTGTATTCCGGGAACTTGGCGAGGATCTCCGCTCCTGTCTCCGGATGCTTCTTCATGAGCTCGAACTCGACATCGGACAGACGGCCCTGCTTGTGCAGCACCTCGTCGGGGACTGCGATCTTGCCCAGGTCGTGGACGCGGGCGGCGAGCCGGATGAGCTCAACCTCGCGATCGGGCAGGCGCAGCTTGCGCGCGGTGCGGACGGCATGCGACGCGACGCTTTGCGAGTGCTGATACGTGTACTGATCGCGCCGATCGACGACGTCCGCCATCGATTCCACCGCGGCGATCGTCTGCTCGGCGAGCTGGATGGATCGCGTGAGGGCGACCTGAATCGCCCCGACCGGGACCATCATCGCCAGCGCCATCAATGGCTGGCCGTCCGATAGAACCGCCAGCAGATAGCCGGCGACGTACAGCGCCGCGGTCTGCTTCAGCTCGGCGGCCGCAGTCTCGAACCAGATTTCGAGCGGGTGCCGGTTGGTGTGCAACCCGACTGCGATGACGACCAGCCCTGTGTTCACGAGGTGCATCACGGCGGCGGCGAAGATGGCGCCCGCCAGCCGGCCATAGAGCCCGTCGCCCGCCGCGCTGGGAGCTGTGATGGCTGCGTACGCGAGCGCGGCGAACGCCGACGCCACCATGATCTGCGATGTGTTGAAGACGAGGTCGATCGGTCGCCGGCGGCGTTTTTCCGTCTTCGGGTTGCGGCGGAGGCACAGCGCACCGTCGCCCGCCAGCCGGCTGAGGCCGACGAGCGCGACCGCGGAAGCCGGTGGAAACAGGAGAACCATCGCGAGGTAGATCGCAGGCGTCGCGTCTGCCTTGTATCGAGGCGAGACCATGACGGGGAAGTTCGCAGCGAGCGCCCCAAGGACTACCAGCAACGCGGCGAGCGCGGCGTCCCCAGGCTGGCCGGGCGGCAGCACGAGCAACGCGAACGTGATTGCAGCCGCCGGGACCACCGCGCCCAAGAGGTAGGCGCGCAACCAGGGAGTCATGCCCGCCTCTTTTATTCGGCTACTTGCCGATGCCCTGGACGAACCCGAATGTCGTGGTGCTCGAAGTCCCGCTGGCGTAAACGTTGGTGGAGGTCAATGGGGTCGTCAACGTGACATTCAGGTTGAAGTGCAGTGGCGTCCCGATCGCGAGGGTGGGATCGTCCGCGCACCACATCGCGGCGCTCGCGTTGGTGACCCCCATGAGCATCAAACCGCCGGCAAGAGCCATTACGGAAACCAAGCGCTTCATCCCAATCCCCATCCTTTCTTGCTGAAACCGAACGTTCGGTAGTGGTCTGAAATCTAAGTTGCCCGATGTGTAGGTGGGTCAAGGACTGGTTAAGACTTCTGAAGGCCGCGCGAACCGTCGGGAGAGTGGTCGCGAGGGCCGCCGGACCAAGTTTTTGCGGGCATCTTTACGATTGACCCGTAGCGGCCCGGCCCAGCGGATCGCGGCCGGCCCGGTAGTGGGCTCTTCGAAGGGACTGCATAATCGGGCCACCGATGGAGCTGCGCCAGCTGAGGGCATTCGTCGAGGTCGCGACCTCAGGGCATTTCGGCCGCGCCGCGGAGCGTCTCCATGTCACACAGCCGGCGCTCACGCAGCGCATCCAGGCCCTGGAGGGCGAGCTCGGACTCCAGCTGCTCGAGCGGAACGCACGAGAGGTCCGCCTGACTCCGGCCGGCGCCGTGTTGCTGCCCCACGCGATGCGGCTGGTCCAGGTCGAGGACCAGGGACTCCGCGCCCTGAAGGCTTATTCGTCCGGCATGGTCGGACGCCTCCGCCTTGCCTACCAGGTCTCGGGCGACGTCGCCGTCGCCGGAATGATCATCGCCGAGTATCGCCGGCGCTTCCCTGCAGTGGATGTCGAGACCTCGTCCGGGTCATCTGGTCCAAACCTGAAACTTGTTCAAAATCACGGGGCTGACGCTGCGTTCGCTCTGATGCCGACCGCTCGCCCCGACGGCCTCGAGGCGCGAACGATTCGTCGTGAGGAGATCATGCTGGCGCTGCGAGCGGATCACCCTCTGGCCAAGATGGAACCAGTGCCGGTCGAAGCGCTTCGCGGTGTGCCGATGAGCTTGCCTCCGGC
>DATARC010000014.1:0-19204 GCA_036264335.1 Candidatus Dormiibacterota bacterium | reverse complement strand
GTTGAGCGCGGTCTGCCCGCCCAGCGTCGGCAACAGGGCCGAGGGCTTCTCCACCGCGATGATCTTCTCCAGCACCTCCACCGTCAGCGGCTCGATATAGGTGACATCCGCGAACTCGGGATCCGTCATGATCGTCGCCGGGTTCGAATTCACCAGCACGACCGTGTAGCCTTCCTCGCGCAGCGCCTTGCATGCCTGCGTCCCCGCATAGTCGAACTCGGCGGCCTGTCCGATCACGATCGGACCCGAGCCCAGGATCAGGACCTTGCGCGGCCGCGGCGCCTCGCGACGAAAGACCTCGTCCGGGACGGCCGGCTTCCCCTTCCTGACCATCTCGATGAACCTGTCGTAGAGGTGCTGGTTGTCCTGGGGTCCGGGGCATCCTTCGGGGTGGTACTGGACGCTGAAGACCGGGAGGCGTCGGTGCGCCAGGCCCTCCACCGAGCCGTCGTTCAGGTTGCGTTGTGAGACGAAGAACTCGCCTTGGGGGATGGAGGCGGCGTCGACCTGGAACTCGTGGTTCTGGCTCGTGATGTGCACCCGCCCGGTCTCGAGGTCCTTGACCGGGTGGTTCGCCCCGTGGTGTCCGAAGGGCAGACGCGAGGTGGTCGCTCCGGCCGCCCTGCCGATGACCTGGTGCCCGAGGCAGATCCCGAAGGTCGGCATCCGCGACATGGCCTGGCGGGCCAGCTCGACCGGACTCTCGAGAACGGCTGGGTCGCCCGGACCGTTGGAGAGCACGAGGCCCTGCGCGCCCGTCGCCTTCACGTCCGCCCACGACGCGCGGTGGGGCAGCACCACGACCCGGCATCCGCGCTCGCGCAGCGAGCGGAGGATGTTCGCCTTGACGCCGTAATCGACCACCGCGATGGTCAGGCCCGCGCCGTCGGCGATGCCGCGTGGCCTGAGCTCGGTGGGCAGGGCCTCGAACCACTCCTCCCGCTCGGTGCGCGACGTCTCCGCCACGAGGTCCTGCTCGGAGAGCGGCGCGACCTGGCGCGCGGCGTGGGCCAGCTCCGCGAGCCTGGCTTCGGTGGGTGCGTGCGCCTCATGCACCAGCACTGCGCGCAGCGCGCCGTGCGTCCGCAGATGCCGGGTCAACGCGCGCGTGTCGATGTCGCTGATCCCGGGCACCTCCCAGCGGCGCAGGTACTCGTCGAGCGAGGCCTCGCTCGACTGGTGGCTCGGTGCGGGACAGGCCCACCGCACGGCCATGGCGCGCGCCCACGGCCGAGACGATTCCGCGTCGGCCTCGCGGACGCCGTAGTTGCCCTGCAGCGGATATGTCATGCACAGCATCTGGCCCGCGTAGGAAGGGTCGGTCAGCACCTCCTGGTAGCCGGTCATCGCCGTGTTGAAGACGAGCTCGCCCTGCCCCATGACGTCGGCGCCGAGCGCCGCGCCAACGAAGGCGCGACCGTCCTCCAGCACGAGCGCTGCTTGTCGCCTACCGACCGGCAACGATCACCGCCTGGTCGAGACCGTCCTCTTCGCGGACGAGGACCTCGATGCGCTCCACGTCAGAGGTCGGGACGTTCTTGCCCACGAAGTCGGGCCTGATGGGCAGCTCGCGGTGGCCGCGGTCGACGAGCACCGCGAGCTGGATCGCGCGCGGCCGCCCGAAGTCCATCACCGCGTCCATCGCGGCCCGCGCCGTTCGCCCATGGTGGATGACGTCGTCGACCAGGACCACGACCTTGCCGTCGATCGCCGGCATCTCCGAGCTGGCGCGATGAGAAGGCTCGCGCAGATGGCGGTCATCGCGGTGCGCCGCCACGTCGAGGATGCCGACCGGGACCGCGCACAGCTCAAGCTCAGCAAGGATTCCCGACAGGCGCCGGGCGAGCACGTCGCCCTTGCTGATCACTCCCACCAGGACCAGGTCCTCGGTTCCGCGGTTGCGCTCCACGATCTCGTGCGCGATGCGCGACAGGGAGCGGCGGATCTGGTCGGCGTCCATCACCGTCGCTTTGAGGCGGCCCTCAGTGACGCTCACGAGAGCAATCTGTCGAGCAGGGCCATGCGGATGTGGAGGCCGTTTCGCGCCTGGCGGAAGTACGCCGCGCGCGGGTCGGCGTCCACCGCCGGGTCGATCTCATCGACGCGCGGCAGGGGATGCATCACGATCGCGTACTTGCGCATCAGGCTCAGCGCTTTCTTGTCGATCCGGTACACGCCCTTCACCCGGTCGTAGGTGTCGGCGTCGCTGAATCGCTCCTTCTGGATGCGGGTCTGGTACACGACGTCCACCTCGGGCAGCACCGCCTCCAGGTCTTCCGTCTCGATCCACGGCACGTGGTTCTCGTCGAGGTGAGCCTTGAGGTCGGCCCGCATTGCGACCGTCGGGGGCGCGACAAACCAGATCTTGATGTCCTTGTACTTGCTGAGCAGGTAGGCCAGGGAGCGCACGGTGCGGCCGTTGGCGAGGTCGCCGACCATCGCGATCCGGATGCCGTCGATCTTGCTCAGCTCGTCGCGGATCGTGTACAGGTCGAGCAAGGCCTGCGTCGGGTGCTGCCCGGGTCCGTCGCCCGCGTTGATGACCGGCACCGTGCTGACGGCAGCCGCCCGCCTGGCCGCCCCCTCCTCGTTGTGCCGGAGGACGATCACGTCGGCGTAGCCGCTGACGATGCGGATCGTGTCCTCGAGGGTCTCGCCCTTGGCGGCGGAGGAGAACTCGCGCGCGTTGTCGGTGCCCATCGCCTGGCCTCCGAGCCGCAGCATGGCCGCCTCGAATGACAGGCGGGTGCGGGTGGAAGGCTCGTAGAAGAGCGCCGCCATCACCTGCCCCGCCAGGCGGCCCATGAAGTGGTGGGGCTCGCGCTTGATCTCCTCAGAGCGGTTGAAGAGCTCTTCGAGCGAGGTGAGCGAGAACTGCTGGCTCTCGATCACGTGCCGCAACCGGGACCCGATGGCCATCAAAAAACCCCCTTCCCGGCATCTCAGTGCCGGACTTAAAGGACGCGGATCCCTTACGTCGTGCCCGGCGCCGGACCGGACTTGAAGGACTCCGGGCGAAAGACTAGCACCAAATCGGAAACAGGTAACGTAGTCCTCCGATGCCCAAAAGACCGGGTCATGTGAACGTCACGACAGAGGTTGGCTACTGCCCCTTCTGCAACCGCTCGCGCAACCTCCGCAGCGAGGGCCACGTCATGGGCGCGCTGATGCGAACCACGATCACGTGCGAAACGTGCCACCGCACCCTCTCCAGCACGATGGGCCCGGCCCAGGCCGCGGAACCGGCCGAGCAGGCCGGGTCCTCAGAAGACCTCGCTGAGCGGGCCGCAGGGCTCGCCGAGGATCTCCCGTCCGCGCCGGCTCGCGCGGCGAGCGCCAAGGGGCGGGCCGCCGATGCCGACAGGGTCAAGCAGGCCCCGAGGAAGCCGCGGGCGGCAAAACCCGCTGCGGGCGCAGCCAGGGCGACACCGAAGCCTGCCGGCACGAGGCGCTCGACCAAGGCCTAGGTGGCCGCGGTAACAGTCGATCGCCTGGAGAAGGCGCTCGGTTCCACCCAGGTGCTGCGGGGTGTCTCATTCGAGGCCGAGTCGGGTGAGATCTTCGGCCTGCTCGGCCCGAACGGAGCGGGCAAGACCACCACGCTGCGCGTGGTCTGCACGCTGCTGAGGCCCGACGCCGGCTCGGTGCGCGTGCTCGGCTTCGACACCGGCACCGCCCCCCAGGAGGTCCGGCGGCGCGTGGGCGTGGTCACCGCGGAGATCGGTGTCTACCCGCGGCTCTCGGCCCGGGAGAACATCGCGTACTTCGCCGAGCTCAGCGGGGTGCCGCGGGAGGAGATCGACCGCAGAGTTGACGCGGTCATCGAGCGGCTCGGCATGCGCTCGTTTGCCCGGCAGCGGGCGGAGACCCTGTCCTCTGGACAGAAGCAGAAGGTCGCGATCGCACGAGCCATCGTCCACGATCCGCCAGTGCTGATGTTCGACGAGCCGACCTCGAATCTCGACGTGCTGGCCTCTCGCGACGTCCGTGATTTCATGGTCGAGTCGCGCGGGCGCGGCAAGTGCGTCATCTTCTCCACCCACGTGCTCCATGACGCGGAGAGGCTTTGTGACCGCGTGACCATCATCCACCAGGGCCGCGTGGTGAGCGGCGGCGCGACCGCTCAGGTGAGGGGCACGCACCGGGACCTGGAGGAGGCTTTCCTCAGCCTGGTCGGAGTCGGGTCATGAGCTCGATCGCGATCGTCTACAGAAAGGAGCTGCGCGAGATCCTGCGCGACCGCCGGACACTGGTCGCGATCGCACTCGCCGCCCTCGCCACGCCGATCATCCTGCTCGCGATCTCGCAGGTCTCAACCAAGACCGCGACGCAGTCCTACACGATCGGCTATTCGGGCACCGTACCGGCAGGCCTCGGCATCCTGCTCACCGCGACCGGGTTGAAGCTCGAGAGGGTCGCCGACCCGGCGGCCGCGGCCGCGCAGCAGGTCGACCTTGGCGTCGCGTTCGGGCCGTCGCGGATCGACGAGTACTACGACCCGACCCGGCAGGGCGCGCAGATCGCCGACACGCGCCTTCAGACTGTGCTCGGCCAGTACAACGCGGCCAAGGCGGCCGCCGCCCTCGAAGCCAGGGGCGTCGACCCTGGCGTGCTGAACCCTATCCCGGTCAGTGTCCATCCCCTGAGCTCGCCGGTGGCCGCCGCCGGCAACGCGCTGCTGAGCTTCTTTCTGCCTTACATCCTGATCACGATGTGCCTCACGGGCGGCCTCTCGGCCGCGCTCGACAGCACGGCGGGCGAGCGCGAGCGCAAGACGCTCGAGAGCCTGCTCCTCACCCCGGCCCCCAGGGGCGACATGCTTGTCGGGAAGTTCCTGGCGGTCACCACTGTGAGCCTGGCGGCCGCGGTCGCCGCGATCGGGTCGATGCTCGTGGCGCTGGCGCAGATCGGCCTCCCTGGCACCGGCTCGAGCTCGGCCCACATCGGCTTGAGCGCCTCCGCCGCGCCGGTGATGGTGTGGCTCGCGGTTCTCCTGGCCGCCTCGTTCAGCTCGATCACGCTCGCCCTCGGCACGCTGGCGCGCAACTTCCGCCAGGGCCAGGCCTACGTCACCCCGCTTTACTTCATCACGATCTTCCCGGCCTCGATCGTGCTCTTCATCCCGGACTTCCACCCCAACCTCGCCTACTACCTGATCCCGATTCTCAACGCCGTGCTGGTGCTGCGCGACGCGATCATTCACCAGAGCGTCAGCTGGTCGGCCCTGGCGGTGACGTCGGTGAGCCTCGTCCTGACCGGCTCCGCGGCTTGGTACGCCGCGCTCAGGCTCTTCACGCGAGAAGCGCTGCTGGTCAAGTCTTAGACCACCTTTAACGTTGGCGTGGCAGACTGAAGTCGATGCGCCGGGAACCCCTCCGCGAGTCGGATTTGCGCAGCCTCGAGCGGCGCAGCCTGTACTCGATCTTCGCCCCGCTGGATGCGGACGAGCAGCTGCCGCGCGAGCTTCTGATGGAGGCCCGCCGGCACCGATCCCTGGGCAGGCGCGAGCTGGCGGGGGCCCTGTGGCTGCCGGCTCTCTTCCTGGTCCTGATCCTGGCCGGCTGGATGAACTTCAGCCCCGCCATGGCCGTGATCCTGGTCGTCCTGCTGTTCGTGGCCTTGGCCGTCTTCGCCCGGTCCGGCCCGCGCTGAACGCCGTACGGCCGGACCGCGTATAAACACATGCGATGACTGACGCCGTGATCGTCGCCTGTGGGCGCTCCGCGATCGGGCGGGCGCGCAAGGGCTCCCTGGTCGATGTCCGTCCCGATGACCTGGCCGCGTTCGTCGTCACCAAGGTGCTCGAGCAGGTGCCCGAGCTCGAACCCGCTCAGATCGAAGACCTCATCTGCGGATGCGGCCTCCCCGGCGGCGAGCAGTGCCACAACATCGGGCGAGTCATCTCGGTCCTCGCCCGCCTCGACGTGCCGGGGGTGACCGTCAACCGCTACTGCTCCTCCTCCCTGATGACCACGCGAATGGCCAAGCACGCCATCGAGGCCGGCGAGGGTGAGGTCTTCCTGTCCGTGGGCGTCGAGTGCGTCTCGCGCTACGGCAGCGGCTACCCCGACGCCCCGGACACCTACAACCCGAGGCTGGTGCCCGGCAACAGCGAGGAATACCCCGACATCTACATCGCGATGGGCCAGACGGCCGAGAACGTGGCCCGGCGCGAGAAAATCAGCCGCGAGGAGCAGGACCGCTACGCCGTGAAGAGTCAGAACGCCGCCGTCAAGGCGCGCGACGACGGCTTCTTCGACCGCGAGATCATCCCGGTCCCGCTGCCCAACGGCCAGACGTTCACCCGCGACGATGGGCCGCGGCCGGGGACGACTGTCGAGGTGCTCGGCACCCTGCAGCCCGCGTTCCGCGAGGACGGCACCGTGACCGCCGGCAACTCCTGCCCGCTCAACGACGGGGCGGCCGCCGTGGTCGTGATGTCGGACCGCAAAGCGCGGGAGCTGGGCCTGAAGCCGCTGGCCCGAATCGTTTCGACGGGCCTCTCCTCCCTCGAGCCGGAGTTCATGGGCCTCGGGCCGATCGAGGCTTCGAAGCAGGCCTTGAAGCGGGCCAAGATGAGCATCGACGACATCGACATCGTGGAGATCAACGAGGCGTTCGCCGCCCAGGTCATCCCATCAGCGCGCGGCATCGGAGTCGACCCGTTCAGCGACAAGCTCAATCCGCATGGCGGCGCCATCGCGCTGGGTCACCCGTTCGGGATGACCGGCGCCCGCATCCTGTGCACCCTGCTCAACGGCCTTCGCGAAAAAGACAAGACGTACGGCCTGGAGACGATGTGCGTAGGTGGCGGCCAGGGCATGGCCATGATCCTCGAGCGGCTTAACTAAACCGCAACGCTAGGCGGCGTCTTCCGCTGTGGTGTCAACTTCGGATTCGTCTGACACCTGCTGAGTCGGTGCCGGTCGCAGCACGAGAGCGCTCAGAACGACGCCGGCAAGAAGCAGGCCGGTGCTCATGGCAAAGACCACACGAAAACCGCCGGTCAGCGCAGCCGCCTGGCTGTCGCCACTGGCGATCAGCGCGCCATTTTGAGAAGCCGCCACGGTGGCGAGGACCGCAAGTCCGAGGGCACCGCCCACCTGGGCGGTGGTGTTGAGCAGTCCGGAGGCCAGCCCGGAGTCAGCCTCGGTCGCGCTTGACATCGCGAGCGTCGCGAGCGCGGGAAACACGAGGCCCGCTCCCACCCCGATCAGCAGCATTCCGGGCAGCAGATCGACGACGTAGTTGCTGTGCAGAGGCAATCGGATGTAGAGGGCGAGGCCGGCCGCGACGATGACCAGCGCCGGCAACAGCACCGCGCGAGCGCCGAACCGAGTCGTCACGCGGGCGGAGACGCCGAGCGAAAGCAGACCGATTGTGAGCGCGACAGGCATGAAGGCAAGGCCGATCTGCAGCGGGTTGAGCCCCACGACTCGCTGCAGGTACAGGGAGCTCATGAAGAAGAATCCGAGCATCCCGGCCACGAGGAAGAACTGGACGATGTTGGCGCCCCACACGTTCCGCGGCCGGAAGACGCTCAAGGGCAACAGCGGCTTCTTGGCGGTCGCCTGTCGCAAGACAAAAGCCGCGAGCAGGACGATCGAGAGCCCCCCGATGCCAAGAGTGCTCGGTGAGGTCCACCCAGACTGCGCAGTGCCGACGATCGAATAGACGCCCACCATCAAGCCGGCGGTGACGAGAAAGGCCCCGATAATGTCCGCGCCCTCGCTCAGGCCGAGCCCGCGGTCGGACTCGAGGAGACGCCAGGAGAGCAGCGCCGCTGCGATTCCAATCGGAACGTTGACGAAAAAGATCCAGTGCCAGCTGATGAGCTGGGTGAGAATCCCACCGGCCAGCAGGCCGATGGAAGCGCCGGCCGATGCGACGAAGCTGTAGACGCCGAACGCACGAGCTTGCTCGCGGGGCTCCGGAAACATGGTGACGATCATTCCGAGGGCGACCGCGGAGCTGAGCGCACCACCGATTCCCTGCACGAAGCGTGCCGCGATGAGCATCTCGGGGCTGGTTGACAAGCCGCAGAGCAACGAGGCGGCGGTGAAGACGGCCAGGCCTGACAGCAGGATTCGCCTGCGACCGAGCAGGTCGCCGAGCCTCCCGGCCAGCAGCAGCAACCCGCCAAACGCGATGAGGTAGGAGTTCACGACCCACGCGAGACTCGCTTGCGAAAAGCCAAGATCCCTCTGGATCGTGGGCAGGGCGACATTCACGATGGTGCCGTCGAGGATGACCATCAAGATGCCGGCGCAAAGCACGTAAAGCGCCGCCCACCGGCGGTCGCGCTTACCCGCAGAAACATGGACTGTTGGGCTCACCCCGGTTACAACCAGCTGGGGCGGGCGAGTAATCCGCCGAGAGGGATCGCTAAGGCAGAGCTAGTGCTCGACCGGCGCCTTGAGCAGCCCGTCCATCACGCGGTTCAACAGCCTGGTGAGGGTGGCCCGCTCCTCCTGGCTGAGGTCGCCAAGGAGCTCGTCTTCGATCCCCTCTTGCGCTGCTTCCGCGCGCTCGATGGCCCGCCGGCCCGCGGGAGTTATCTCCACGATGTGGCGGCGCCTGTCGCCGGGATCTCGCCGCCGCACTGAGAAGCCTGCCGCCTCGAGCTCGTTGAGCAGCAGGACCACCGTGTTGTTGTCCATCAGCATCGCGTCGCCAAGCTCCTGCTGGGTGACCCCGTTGTGCTTGAGGAGGACGCCCAGCGCCTGGGACTGCCGCCACTTCATCCCCAGGACCGACTCCGGCGTGCGCTTGTGAAGGGCTTTCGAGACCCTCGTCAGCAGAGTGATGAGCCCCGTGCCTGAACCGTTTTCCATCTCTTTCTCACCAGATCCTAGCACTAGATGAGAATCATTCCCATCTTCCAGATAATCCATGCAATAAGTATCTATATGATCCTGTTATAGTGATCATCCTGATTGCTGGTTCGTCTAGGAGGCTGTATGAAATCGAACAACCTGGAAATACCGACCCCGGCGGGCAACCGGCGGCGCTGGCTGGCGCTCGTCGTGATCTGCTTCGGCCAGTTCATGGTCGTCGTCGATGGGACGATCGTGAACGTCGCGCTGCCCTCGATCCAGCATGACCTGCACTTCACGCAGGCCGACCTGACCTGGGTCGTCAACGCCTACCTGATCACCTTCGGCAGCCTTTTGCTGCTGGCGGGCAGGGCTGGGGACCTGATCGGACGGAAGAAGGTCTTCCTGGCGGGGATTGCGCTGTTCACCGCGGCCTCGGTGCTTTGCGGGCTCGCCCCGGACCCGGCCACGCTGATCGCTGCTCGATTCCTGCAGGGTGCGGGCGGGGCGCTGTCCTCCGGGGTGATCCTGGCCCTGATCGTCACCGGTTTCCGCGAGCCGGTGGAGCGCGCGCAGGCGATGAGCGTGTTCACGTTCGTGATTGCCGGTGGTGGTTCGCTTGGCCTGCTGGCAGGCGGGGTGCTCACCCAGCTGGTGAGCTGGCACTGGATCTTCTTCGTCAACCTCCCGGTCGGCGTGGCTACGTTCTGGCTGGGGGCGATCCTCATCGACGAGACCGAAGGACTCGGCCTTCGCCAGGGCGTCGATGTTGCAGGCTCGATCCTCGTCACCGCGGCGATGGTGCTGGGGGTCTACTCCATAGTGACGGCCGCCCAGTACGGATGGCTGTCCGCTCACACCATCGGCTTTGGTGTGGCCTCAGCCGGGATTCTCACTTCGTTCGTCGTGCTCGAAGGACGCATCGCGAACCCGATCATGCCCTTGCGAATCCTCAGGATTCGAAGCTTGATCGGCGCCAGCGTCGCCCGCGCGATGCTCGCCACCGGCATGTTCGCGACCTTCTTCCTCGGCACCCTTTACCTGCAGCAGGTCCGCGGGTACAGCGCCGTCGAGACAGGCCTGGCCTTCCTTCCCTGGAGCATCTCTCTGGGCGCCCTCTCGGTGGGCGTCACCGCGAACCTGATGCGCCGGTTCGGTCCTCGACGCGTTCTCGTTCCTGGCATGCTCGCGATCGTCACAAGCCTCGCCGTCATGGCCAACACCGGCGAGAACGCCGGCTACTTCCCTGTGCTGCTCGGCGCGTACACGCTGTTCGGAATCGGCGCCGGCACATCGTTCATGCCTCTCATCACCATCGCCATGTCGGAGGTCCCGGCGCAGGATGCCGGGCTCGCCTCGGGAATCGCGAACGTCTCCATGCAGATCGCCGCTGCGATCGGGCTTGCCGCGCTGGGCACGATCTCGTCCGGTCACACGGCCACCCTGCTGTCAAAGGGCTACGCGCTCTCGAGTGCTCTGACCGGCGGCTATCAGCTCTCCTTCGGCATCGCCGCCACGTGCGTCGCAGTGGGAGTGCTGGTCGTGCTGGTCGTCCTGCGTCCACGCGGCCGGCGCCAGGACGCTCCTATCTCGCGTTCGGAAATGTCGGAGGGCCTGGCGGAAGCAGCCTAAGTGGCAGCCTGAAACAACTCGGCGAGGTCGCGGCGTCCCATGTCTTCGGCAAGCTGGCGGGCGCCGCGCCCTTTGTATTCGGGCAGCGATGGATCTGCGCCGCGCTCCAGCAGCAGGCGCACCATCGGTGCGCTGCCGCCCATCACGGCGCCATGGATCGGCGCCGCGGCCTCTGATCTCGCATTTACGTCCGCCCCGCCTTCCAGCAACCGCTTCGCCACCTCCAGTTCTCCGCCGATCGCCGCGAAGTAAAGAGCCGGCAGCTCGTGGACTCCTCTCGCGTTCGCCCGAGATGGGTCATGTTCGAGTTCGGCCTTCACCTCGTCCATCCGGCCCAGCACGCAAGCAGTGAAGAAGTCGACAGGCGCGCCCCGCGCGATCAGCAGCTCGATGATCGGCTTGTTGCCCATCTGAGTCGCCGCCTCGATTGCAGTCTCGTTCCACGGCGCGCGGAGATTCAATGCGGCGGGGTGCACATCGAGCAGCTCGCGCACGCGAGCCAGGTTGCCGTGGGCGTTTCCTACCAGCTCCTCCACCACCGACTGGTCGGAGTCAGTCATTTCTCCAAGTATCGCGCAGCCGCACGAGACGACGGGAGTTCGAAATACGTTGGGGTCGTAGGCTGGTTATGGCTCGAGTACACCACCGGCCCAGATCAAGGAGTTTGAGATGCGTGCATTCGCCTTCGACGCTTTCGGCCAACCGGGTTCGATTCACGATGTCCCTGAACCAGAGCCCACCGACGGCCAGGTACGAGTGCGCGTTGCCGCCGCTGCGCTGAACCCCTTCGACAACGCCGTGCTGGGCGGCTACCTCAAGGATCGGATGGAGCACCGGTTCCCACTGGTGCCGGCCAGCGACTTCTCCGGAACCATCGATGCCTTGGGGTCAGGGGTGGACGGATTCGCGGTAGGAGACACTGTGTTCGGCGTGACCGGCAAGATGTTCTTGGGCGAAGGAGCGTTGGCCGAGAAAACCACTGCTTCGACCGGGACCATCGCCAAGCGACCCCATTCTCTCGGCGACGTCGATGCGGCGGCTCTGGCTCTGGCGGGGGTCTCGGCGCTGATGTGTGTCGATGCCGCAGCGCTCAAGCCAAAAGATGTCGTGGTCGTGATTGGAGCGTCGGGTGGCATTGGCGGCTACGCCGTCCAGCTGGCGAAGCTCCGAGGGGCGCACGTCATCGGCGTGACCCACACCGCCAACCTCGATTACGTCAAGGGACTTGGCGCGGACGAGGTGGTCGATCGGACGGCGGGCAGCGTGGCCGAGGGCCTCAAGGCCAAGCACAGCGGCGGGGTCACAGCCATCATCGACACCGGCAGCGACGCTGCGTCGCTGGCGGCACTGAGCTCGGCGGTGCACAGGGGCGGGACCGTCGTTTCGATGAAAGGGGCCGCGGCCCCCGACGAGCTCGCGAAGCAAGGCCTGAAGGGAGTGAACGTCCAGACCCAGATGAACACCGAACGACTGGAAGCGGTGGCCAAGCTCGCTGCCGATGGCAAGCTGAAAACGCCTCGAATCCACAAGTTCCCGCTCAACGAGTCGAATGAGGCTTTCAAGCTCCTCGGCAAGACCGACGGCAAGATCGTCGTGACGCCTTAGCTCAAACGGCCCTCTTGTAGAAGCGGCACGGCGGGGATTCCGCCGTGGTGTGAAAGTTCCAGTGGCGGCACCACGCGGTGCCGTCGAACATCCTGCACGTGCCACACGTCACTCGCGGGTTCTCAGCGCGCGTCTTCTTCATGTGGTGCTCATCGCGCTCGCCGGCGAATCCCGTCTTCACAGCTGAGAGCGAACCTCCCACAGGTCAGGGAAGAAGCGCTTGCCGAGTGTCGACCTCAGGTACTGCGCTCCGCTGCTCCCACCGGTACCGGTCTTTGAGCCGATCTGCCGTTCGACCATCAACACGTGGCGTGCACGCCAGTGCGCGAAAGCCTCGTCGTGGTCGAGCATCGCCTCGCAGAGGTCGAACAGATCGCCGAACTGCTCGCGGTCACGAAAGATGTCCACCAGCGTGGGCGATCCGCGTCGCGCGATCAGCGAGTGCAGCGCGTCCGCGAGCGATGGCTCATCGAGGCGGCGCTGCAGCCGGCTCATCTCGTCTGGAGAAGCTTCGATTCGCGCGAGGTACTTCGGCTCCTTGAGGCCCGAGAGAAACTCGATCTCGCGGAACTGCACGGACTGGAAGCCGCTGGCGGGCGCGAGCTGTGATCGAAACGCCAGGAAGTCCTGCGGAGACATGGTCTCCAGCACCTCGATCTGCTCGACGAGCAAGCGCTCGATGACGTTGACCCGACGCAGGTGGTGCCGCGCGAAAAAGATATCGTCGGAGTCGATACGACCGCGAGCAGCTTCGAGCTCGTCGAGCACCACCTTGAACCAGAGCTCGTAAACCTGGTGCGCGACGATAAAAAGGAGCTCGTCGTGCTCAGCGCTGAGGCCCTCCTGCAAGCTGAGGAGATCGGGAATCCTCAGATATGAGCCGTAGGAAAGCCGGCGACCCTCTTCGCCAAAGCGAGATCCAGTCGGCGGATCAGTGCTTGAAATGACGCTGACCTGTGATGACCATCGCGATGCCGGCGACGTCGGCCGCGGCCACCACATCGCCGTCTTTCATCGAGCCGCCCGGCTGAATCACGGCTGTCACGCCCGCGCGGATTCCCTCCTCGAGGCCGTCCGGGAATGGAAAGAAAGCATCCGAGGCCATAACCGAGCCGCGGGCCTCGGCGCCGGCGCGCCGAACCGCAATCTGAACAGCTTCCACCCGCGACATCTGACCTGCGCCGACCCCAACCGCGGCGCAATCCTTGAACAGCACTATCGCGTTGGACTTCACGTGCTTGACGGCTATCCACGCCAGGCCTAGCTGCTCCCACTCGGCGTCGGTCGGCGAGCGCCTCGTTGCGACGGCGCACGCCGCCCGGTCAAAGCCGGCGCGATCCCAGTCCTGCACGAGGAACCCGCCGGGTACCGACCGAACGTCATAGTCGAAGAGGCCGCGGCGCGGTGGTTGAGCGGCGAGAACGATCATCCCCTTGCGACGGGCAAGCACTTCGACGGACTCGTCAAGGATCTCGGGCGCGATCACGACATGCGTGACGATCTGGACGATGTGCTCCGCAGTCGTCCGGTCCAGCGGCCGGTTGACTGCGACGACGCCTCCGAAGGCCGATGTCTTGTCGCACTCAAAAGCACGCACGTAAGCGCGTGAAAGCTCGTCGGCGATCGCCAGGCCGCACGGGTTCATGTGCTTGATGATCGCGGCGGCGGGCTCGTCGTAATCGCTGACCAGCTGGAACGCCGCAGCCGCATCCTGGATGTTGTTGAAGCCGAGCTCCTTGCCCTGCAGCTGCTCGGCCCCGCCCAGCCCACCGGGATCCGGTCCGAACCGATAGAAAGCAGCGCGTTGATGCTCGTTCTCGCCGTATTTCAGGGGCCGCACGAGGCTCCCGGCAAATGGCAGCTCTTGCGGAAAGCCGCCTTCGTCCCCGTGCAGGTACGCCGCGATCCACGAGTCGTAGGCCGCGGTGTGGGCGAATGCCTCGGCGGCAAGGCGTCGACGCATCGCGACGTCCGGACCGCCGGAATGCAACGTGGCCAGGATCTCGGCGTAGCGCTCGGGGCGCACCACCACCACGACCGATTCGCTGTTCTTGGCCGCCGCGCGAATCATCGTTGGCCCCCCGATGTCGATCTGCTCCACTGCCTCCTCGAAGGCCACGCCACGACGGGTCACGGTATCGACAAACGGGTAGAGGTTGCAGCACACGAGGTCGATGTCCTTGAGGCCGTGCTGTCGTAGGGCCTCCATGTGCTCGGGCTTGTCGCGCCGGGCCAGGAGCCCCGCATGCACGCCGGGGTGCAGGGTCTTGATTCGGCCGTCCATCATCTCGGGAAAACCGGTCAGGTCGCTGACGGGCCTGGCATCGACGGCGGCATCCAGGATCGTGTTGAGCGTGCTGCCGGTTGCATACAGCTCGTAGCCCAGCCGCTGGAGGCCGCGGGCGAAAGCGCCGAGCCCCGTCTTGTCGCTAACGGACAGCAGAGCTCTTGGCAAGTCGCGCCTCCATCATGCGAATGGCTTTCGGAAGAATTCGATGCTCCGCCTCGTGGACTCGCGCGCGCAACGTCTCCGGCGTGTCGCCGTCGTGCACAGGCACTTCCTCCTGGATGAGGATGGGACCGGCATCCAGGTCCGACGTGACCAAGTGCACCGTTGCCCCGGTCTTCTTGGCGCCCGCCACGAGCGCCTGCTCGATGGCATCCATCCCACCGCCGAACTCGGGCAGGAGCGACGGATGGACATTCACGATGCGATCTTTGAAAGCCTCCACGAATCCATCCGAGTGGATGCGGTCGTAGCCGGCATCGACCACGAGCTCAACGCCCTCGCCCTTGAAAAAATCGCGCATCGCCTCATCGCGTTCGGAGGCGGATGCGAATTGTCGCTGCGGCAGCTCGGCCAGCGGAATATCGCGTTCTCGGGCAAACGCCGCTGCGCCACAGGCCGGACGGTTCGTCGCGACAGCGACCACGTCAAAGCCCCTTTCGACAAGGTTTCGCAGGTTCGAGCCTGCGCCGGAAACCGCCACCCCCAATCTCATCGGTGAAGCTTCAGCGAATCATGACCCGATCGGGCGAGGAATGGCGGACCACCTCGCCCACCACCTGGGCGCCGGGCGGCACGTCGCCGCCATCCATGACAAGAAGCATGCCCAGGCCCATGTTGAAGGTGCCGAGCATCTCGTCGTTCGAGACCTTGCCGCGCTTGCGTACCAGCCCGAAGATCGGTGGCTCGACCCAGGCTTTGCGGTCGAGGCGGGCGCCGAGGCCGTCGGGGAGGCATCGAGGCAGGTTGCCGAGGATGCCCCCACCCGTGATGTGCGCGGCGCCCTTCCAACGCATCGTCGCCAGTGCGTCCAGGTAAGACCGGTGCGGCTCGAGGAGTTCGTCCCCCAGGGGGCGGCCGAGCTCGGGATAAACCTTGCTGAGGGGCACGTCCTCGAACACCTTGCGCACCAGCGAGAAGCCGTTGGTGTGGAGCCCGCTAGAGGGCAGGCCAACGATGACGTCACCGGCGCGGATGGCTGCGGGGTCGGGGTGCCGACCCGCCTCGACCAGCCCGACGATGAACCCGGCAAGGTCGTAATCGCCGAGCGCATACACGCCCGGCATCTCGGCCGTTTCCCCGCCAAGGAGCGCGCATCCAGCTGCCGTGCAGGCGGTGGCCATGCCCTCGATCAGCTGGGCAAAGACTTCGGGGTCGAGCCGGCCGGTGGCGAAGTAGTCAAGAAAGAAAAGTGGCCGCGCGCCCGCGGTCGCGATGTCGTTGATGCAGTGGTTCACGATGTCGACGCCGATTCCATGGTGCGACCCGGCTGCAATCGCGACCTTGATCTTGGTGCCAACACCATCGGCGCTGGCCGCGAGATGGCTCCCGCCCGCCAGCGCATACAGGCCCGCGAACGGCCCGACCCCGCCCGCCACCTCCTTGCCGTGCGTGGCGGCGATCAGCGGTTTGACCCGCTCCAGCACGCGCTCGTAGGCCTCGATGTCAACGCCGGCAGCGGCGTACGACAGTCCTTCAGGCACGGGGAAGGATCGGGATCTGGCTCTCTGAGGGCGTCGCGGCGCTCTCGAACTGCATCTTGTCCATCTCCAGCTGCTGGGGTACCGGCACCGGGTACGAGCCGTCGAAGCAGGCGCGGCAGAACTCCTGCGCCGGACCGCGGCCGATCGCTCGCATGAGCCCCGGGATGGTCAGGTAGTGGAGGCTGTCGGCGCCGAGATGCTCGCGCACCTGCTCGACAGTCCGATTGGCGGCGACCAGCTCCTTCGTGGAGCCGATGTCGACGCCCATGAAGCAGGGATATCGCATCGGCGGGCTGGAGATGCGCATGTGGATCTCCTTGGCCCCCGCGTCGCGCAAACGTTGGATGATGCGGCGCGACGTGGTGCCGCGAACGATCGAGTCGTCGACGGCGATCAGCCTCTTACCGCGGATCGAACGCGGGAGCGCGTTCAACTTCATCATCACGCCGGCCTCGCGGAGGGTCTGGTCGGGCTGGATGAAGGTGCGGTTGATGTACCGGCTCTTCATCAACGCCTCGCGGAATGGGATGCCCGCGGCCTCGGCGTAGCCGATCGCTGCCGGGGTGCCCGAGTCAGGGAACGCGATGACCATGTCCGCGTCGACGGGCGCCTCCTTGGCTAGCTCGTTGCCCATCCGAATGCGGGCCTCCTCCAGCTCGCAGTTCTTGAGGATCGAATCCGGCCGGGCGAAGTAGATGAACTCGAAGACGCACATCGCGTGCTTGTTCGAGGTCTGGAAGTTGACGCTGTGCACGCCATGCTCATCCATCACGACCATCTCGCCTGCTTGCACCTCACGCACGAAGGTCGCGTGAACGGTGTCGAGGGCGCAGGTCTCCGACGCAATCACGTGGGCCGGCTGACCAGGCAGCGGTATGTAGCCGATGCAGAGCGGCCGGAAGCCGAATGGGTCGCGCAGCGCGATCAGCTGGTTCGGCGTGATGATGCCGCATGAGTAGGCGCCGACCACCCGCGCGAAGCTGCGGCGGATCACCTCTTCCCAGGTCTTGCCGTGGGTGTGCTCGATGAGGCGTGCCATGACCTCGGTGTCGAGGCCGCTGTCGAATGAGGCACCCTCCTCCTCCAGCTGCTTGCGTAGAGCATCGGCGTTCAGCAGGTTGCCGTTGTGGGCGATCGCGCCGGGGCCGAGCGTGGGGTGATGGAAGGGAAGCGGGTGCGCATTTTCCGCGCGGCTTGCGCCCGTGGTCGAGTAGCGGGTGTGCCCCAGCGCGAGGATCGAGCCCGGCCCCAGGTCCTCAATGGTCGCGGGCGAGAACACCTGCGCCACCAGGCCCATGCCACGGTGCACGCGAACAGAGGCCCCGTCGGAGACGGCGATTCCGGCGGACTCCTGACCTCGGTGCTGCAACGAGAAAAGTCCGAAGTAGGTCAGGTTCGCGACATCGATTCCCCGCGAAGCGCAGATGCCAAAGACCCCGCACATATATCTAGAGCAACCCTTCCCAAGCCTGACGCATCTCGGCGATCGAGACTCTGAACTGGCCCTCGAACTCGATGACATCGCCGCCCGCGAGCCCGATCAATGAGATCTCCACTCGATGCCGCCGCGCGAGCGTCTGCATCTCAGGCATGGCGCGCGACGCCACGCTCACGATGAAGCGGCCCGGCGATTCGCCAAAGAAGGCGGAATCGATACGCACGGGAGCCTCGGGCTTCAGCGCCGGGCACCTGACGCCGACACCGCCCAACATGCAGCACTCCGCGAGAGCGACCAGCATCCCACCCTCGGCGCAATCGTGGGCCGAGCGCAGCAGCTCGGCGCCTGCGGCCTCGAGGATGAGCTTGTGAGTCGCCTTCTCGCGAGCCAGGTCGAGCGCCGGCGGCCGGCCGGCCACCCGGTCGTGCTCGACCTTCAGGTATTCGCTGCCACCCAGATCGTTCTGGCTGGAGCCGACGAGCAGGACGAAATCGCCTTCGTTGTGCAGCCCGGCCTGAAGCCGGCGGCCGTAGTCGTCGATCAGCCCGATCATCCCGACCACCGGCGTCGGATGGATTGGCGAAGCCCCCGAGGCGTCGTTGTACAGGCTGACATTGCCGCTGACGACGGGAAGGTCGAATGCTCGGCACGCGTGCGCGAGGCCCGCGACCGTTTCCTCCAGCTCCCAGTAGACCTCCGGCCGGTCGGGGTTGGCGAGGTTCAAGCAGTCGGTGACCGCCAGCGGCCGCGCCCCGGTGGCGACGATGTTGCGGGCCGCCTCGGCCACCGCCAGCTGCGCGCCAAGGTTTGGATCGAGGTGGCAGTAGCGGCTGTTGCAGTCGGTGGTCATGGCTAGACCGAGCCGGGTGCCTTTGATTCGCAGCATCGCCGCATCGCCGCCGGGTGCAATGACCGTGGAGTCGCCGACCATGTGGTCGTAGCGACGAAAGACGCCGCGCCGGCTGCTCAGGTTGGGGCTCGCCAGCAACCGGAGCAGGGTGGCGCCGGCGTCCACCATGGGCGGCAGCCGGTCGAGGTCGAGCGAGGGCGTGGCAGGCGGAGCGATACCTGTCAGGCGCCGCAGCGGCGCGCCGTCGGTCAGGAGCGCGATCGGCAGGCTCGCGACCTCCTTGCGGCCATCGACGACGGTGAGGCAGCCATCGTCGGTGACCTCGCCGATCACCGCCGAGGTGAGGTCCCACGCCCGGAAGATGGCCTCGACCTCAAGTTCCCGCCCGCGCTGTACGACCACCAACATCCGCTCCTGGGACTCCGAAAGCATCACGTGATAGGGCGTCATCCCCTTCTCGCGCCTCGGCACGCGGGAAACGTCGATGCGGGCGCCGGCTCCCTCGACGCGACCGGCGCACTCCGCGACCGATGAGGTGAGGCCGGCGGCGCCGAGGTCCTGGATCGCCACGACCGCATCGGTGTGTGCGAGGTCCATGCATGCCTCGAGGAGACATTTCTCGAGAAAGGGGTTGCCCACCTGGACGGCAGGCCGGCGCTCGGAGCTGGCTTCGTCGAGCTCGACCGAGGCGAAAGAGGCTCCGTGAATGCCGTCTCGGCCGGTATCGGCGCCGACCAGGAGCAGGCTGTTGCCAGTTCCCTCGGCACGAGCGCGCATGAGCCTTTGAACGGGTACGAGCCCGACGCACATCGCATTCACCAGAGGGTTCTGCGCGTAGCAGTCGTCGAAATAGATCTCGCCCCCGACCGTGGG
>DATARC010000242.1:0-17512 GCA_036264335.1 Candidatus Dormiibacterota bacterium | reverse complement strand
ATTAACTTTAGCCTTTACGGAAGCATGCGCTTTCTGCGCAGCCAGGGGAGGTGACAGTTATGCGCAAGTTCGGGTTCTTCGCCCTCGCCAGCTTGGCTTCCGCCGCCATGGTCGTTCTCGCGGCCGCTACGGCGTTCGCCGACGGTTGGCCGGTGCTTCGCTAGGCAAAGCCTAAGCGCGGCCGAAATTGCTGCTGCAGGCGCGCATGTCGCGTCTAATGCCACACGCCTATAGCGCCATTAAGTAATTTCGGCTAAGCTCCCCATGTGGTTCAGACCGGTACCAGCCGGCGAGAGAGCGTTTCGGAGGGGGACGTTCCACACCGGCGCGCCGGGCATCGTCGTCTGCCCGGGGTCGACCTCAGGCCGGGAGCTGTCAAGCAAGCCCGTGTGGAGTCCGGTCTCAGCCTCGCCAAGGTGGGCAAGGGCTGCGTCACCGCCCCCGCCGTCTACCTGATCGAGACCGGCCGGACACGCCCCTCGCTACCCACCCTCGAGCACATTGCGCGCCGCCTCGGCAAGCCTGTCGAGTTCTTTCTCGCGGACCAGAGCGGCGGCGCCGACGAGACCAGGACGGGCCTCATCGAGCTCGAGGTGCTGGTCGCCGAAGGCCGGCACCAGGAGGCGATCGCCTACGGTGAGGAGCTGCTCAAGCTCAGCTCGTCGGCACATCGCCTCGGCCAGCTGCGCTACCTGCTGGCCCAGTCACACCTGGCGCTGTCTCAACCAGACAAGGCAGCTTCGTTGCTTCGTCAGGCTCACGCCCACTTCGAATCGGTCGATGACGCCCTGATGCTTGCCGAATGCTTGGGCTACGAGGCTCACATCGCCTGCCTGACCCAGCAGCCGAATGCCCAAGAGCTGGCCGAGCGGGCTCTCGCCGCCTGTCGCCGCGTGAATCCGGTGCCGGCGCCGACCGAGGCCAGGATCCTGTCGGTCCTCGCCACCGTGCACTTCGCCAACCGGGGTTGGGACGCCGCCATCACCCTGTACGAGGAGGCCATCGCGGCCGCCGGCTCGGTGTTCGACCTCTCCAGAATGGCCAAGATGTACAGCGGGCTCAGCCTGGCCTACCGCGAGACGGGCCATATCGACGCCGCGGTCAAATACGCGGGCCGGTCCATCGCCCTGCTGGAGGTGCTTCGCGACCGGGTTTCGCTCGCGAAGGCCGAGAACAACCTGGGCTTGATCCTGATGGCGCAGGGGGACCGCGCGGCTGCCGCCAAGCACCTCGACCGTTCGCTCGAGCTGGCCCAGGAAACCAACCTCGAGATCGGCCGCAGCCACGTGCTGATGAGCCTTTGCGAGCTCAGCCTCGGGCAGGGCAACGTGCAGGCCGCGCGCCAGTTCGCCGAACAGGCTCTGGACATGGCCGAGCGCACGAACGAGCGTGCCAACGTCGCGGAGGCCCACGTTTGGTTGGGCAGGATCGCCGCCGAGGTGGGTGACGACGAGCTGGTGGACACCGAGTTCGCCATCGCGATCCGGGGCCTGACCGAGGTTGGCGTCGAGGAGCGCCTGCTGCGATGCCATGGCGTCTACGCGGAGATCCTCGAGAAGCGGGGACAGCTCCAGGACGCTTACATGCACATGAAGAAGGCGTTCTCGGCGAGCCGGCCTGGGCTGCTTCAGACCGACGCTGACGAGACAGAGGAACAAGCGACAACGGCCTAGTGCGATGTGGCACAAACGGTCGTTCTTCCAACCGTCCCCTACCTCACCCTTGGTGCCATTTGGTCGGTGTTTGTCCTGCGGTCGGAAACCGCACACCTGCGTGATAACGTAGGTTTGCGCCCGCCGACGTTATAGAAACCGTGGGGAGGTAGAGTCCGGCTGGCAAAGTCGCTGCGCAACTCGAAACTCTCTCTTGCCACCGAGACCGTCATCGCCGACTACCGCCTGGCCTACAGCAGCCGCCGGGCGAGCATCATCGGCCGCGCCGAGGTCCTTCGCGGCAATGCCACCTTCGGCATCTTCGGTGACGGCAAAGAGGTCGCCCAGCTGGCGATGGCCAAGGCCTTCCGCCCAGGCGACTGGCGGTCCGGCTACTACCGCGACCAGACCTTCATGTGGGCGACCCGGATGTCGAACATCCGCGCCTTCTTCTCCCAGCTTTACGGCAACGCGACGGTGGAGGCCGACCCCGCATCGGGCGGCCGCCAGATGGGCAATCACTTCGCGACACGATTCCTCGATGACAAGGGCGAATTCCTGCGCTCGGTCGACATGCCGAACTCCACCGCCGACGTTTCCAACGTCGCCGGCTGGATGCCGCGCCTGGTCGGCCTCGCCTACGCGTCGAAGCTCTACCGTCAAAACCCCCAGCTGAAGGCCGTGCAGGACGGGTTCTCCGTCAACGGCAACGAGGTTGCGTTCGGCACTATCGGCGACGCCGCCACGAGCGAGGGTCCGTTCTGGGAGGCGATCAACGCCATCGGCGTGCTGCAAGTGCCGGTCGCGATGTCTGTATGGGACGACGGCTATGGGATCTCGGTGCCGATAACGGCCGAGACCACCAAGGCCTCCATCTCCGATGTGCTGCGCGGTTTCATCCCCGACGACCGCCCAGGAATCGACATCCACGTCGTCCCGGGCTGGGATTATCCGGCACTCGTCGAGGCGTACGTGACCGGGGTTGAGCGGGTGAGGCGGGAGCACAAGCCCGCCCTGTTCCACATCAATGAGATGACACAGCCGCAGGGCCACTCGACGAGCGGCAGCCACGAGCGCTACAAGACCAAGGAGCGGTTGCGATTCGAGAAGGAGTTCGACTGCATCGCCCGGATGCGCGACTGGATGATCGAGTCCGGGATCGCGAGCGAATCGCAGATCGAGGGCTGGGAGGCCGCCGACAAAGAGGCGGTCGAGGCGGCGCGCGACCTTGCATGGGAGGCGTTCCAAACGCCGATACGGGAGGAGCGTGACCACCTCGTCGCGATCCTCAGGCGCAGCGATTCTTCCGAGGTCGCCGAGCTGACCGAAACCCTGTCCGAGGCCCCGAAGATAACGCGCTCGCAGGTGATGTCGAGCGGCTCACGAGCCCTCAACGAGCTGCGCGGAACCGATTCGCCGCAGCGTTCGGAGCTCGCGCGCTTTCTTCAGAAATATCAAAACGAGAACCTGGACCGTTACAACTCGCATCTCTACAGCCGCTCGGAGCACTCGCCACTGAAAGTGCCTGTGGTGCCTGCCGAGTACTCGGACCGGTCGCCTGCGGTTGACGGCAGGCAGGTCCTGCTGCGCAACTTCGATGCGAACTTCGCTCGCGATCCACGCCTGTTCGTGATCGGCGAGGACGTGGGCAGGCTCGGCGACGTCAACCTCGTTTTCGAAGGCCTGCAGGCCAAGTACGGAGACCTGCGGCTTACGGACACGGGCATCCGCGAGGCGACGATCCTGGGCCAGTCGATCGGCGCCGCGATGCGCGGGTTGCGCCCGATCTGCGATATCCAGTACCTCGACTACTTCCTGTACGCGCTCCAGACCGCGTCCGACGATCTCGCGAGCCTCCACTGGCGCACCGCCGGCGGGCAGAAGGCGCCGGTGGTCATCCGCACCAAGGGGCACCGCCTGGTCGGCATCTGGCACTCGGGCTCGCCGATGGCGGTCGTACTCAACGCGATTCGCGGGATCTACGTCGCGGTGCCGCGCAACATGACCCAGGCCGCGGGCTTCTACAACACGCTGTTCCGAGGCGACAACCCGGGCCTGGTCATCGAGGTGCTCAACGGGTACCGCTTGAAGGAGCGCGTGCCCGACAACGTCGGGGAGTTCACAGTTCCGCTCGGCGTGCCAGAGATCCTGCGTGAGGGGTCAGACGTGACGGTGGTCACATACGGAGCTTGTTGCGCCATCGCGCTGGAGGCCGCCACCATGCTGCAGGACCTGGGCGCCTCCGTCGAGGTCATCGACGTCCAGACCCTCAATCCGTTCGACGTGAACCACGCGATCGTGAAATCGCTCGAGAAGACGCATGCCGTGCTGTTCCTCGACGAGGACATGCCGGGTGGCGCCTCCGCCTTCATGCTGCAGCAGGTGCTCGAGGGGCAGCAGGGTTGGTGGCACCTCGACTCGGCCCCACGCACGCTTGCCGCCTCGCCGAACCGGCCCGCGTACGGCCCCGACGGCGACTATTTCACCAAGCCGAACCGCGAAAGTGTCGTGAACGCGATCTACGAGATGATGCGCGAGCGCCAGCCGTGGCGGTTCCCCTCGCTCGCGACCTAACCCTCGGTCCTGACCGGAGTTCTGTACACACCCATCGCGTACCCGCTCCATGCCCTTGAATTCCAGCGGCGTACCGGACCAAGGTTGTCCATGAGTCGAGCGGCGGCGCGGATCGGCAGGTTGACCAGCCGGCTTCGAGCGTCCACTTTCCTGGCGGCGTAGATGCGAGGCTCCCAGCCTCCGACGTAGCCGCGGAACAGCACCTCGAGGCCTGCTTCCTGCTCGAAGCGCGACCAGGTCCTTGTGTCCATCGTCGTCAGGTTGTGGATGCCGAGCATCTCGGGACGCGTCACCTTCATGACGTGCCTGCTGATTCCACGAAAGTTCGGCAGCCCGACCACCACTACACCGCCTGGCTTCGCCAGCTCCACATGCTTGCGGATCATCGGAAGTGGATCGCTGAAATGCTCGATGAGGCCGAGCGAGTACACCATGTCGAATCGCGGCAGATCGGAGAGGTCGCTCTCGAGCACGTCGCGGCAGAACACGGTGACCGGAATCCCCAGTAGCCGGAAGTTCTCTTCGAGCTTGGCGCAGCCCACCGACGAAATGTCGATCGCGTAAGCCTCGCCACCTGAAGCCTTGGCGACGTAGGCGAGGTAACCCCCTGGGGCCCCGCCGAGCTCGACGATCCGAGCACCGGGATGTTTGGGGGCGAATCGCCTCAGGACCTTCAGGATCTCCCTCTCATACGGCCGCGCCTTGGCTTCGTCAGCGGCGACGGGGAGCTTCAGCTTTTGCCAGTAGGCGTCCCAGAACTGCTCGTCCGTGAGCGCGTGCGATGCATCCGGTTCGGTCATCTGGTCTCGTCCACGATCAAGTTGGCGACGGCCAGCGCAGGCGCGCGATTCAACAGCGCAACACCCTCGATCAGCCAGACGATGAAGCCGGCCGCGGCGTCACTCCCTCGCGGCGGCATGAACCGGCGCGGTCCGCGGACCTCGCGTGCGAGTGCGCCGTCCGGCAGACCGGCGAGGGCGCGCGCTTTGCGGACTCCCGCGTCCAGGCCACCCAGCTCGTCGACGAGCTTTCTCTCCAGGGCCTGCGCGCCGGTCCAAACGCGCCCCGCAGCGATCGGATGCACCTCGTCGCGTGTCATGCCACGGGCTCGCGCGACGACGTCGAGGAAAAGCGCGTAGATCCTGTCGATCTCAGCCTTCACGATCTGCCGTTCGTCTTTCGAGTACGGCCTCTCGTCGCTGCTCATGGCGGCGTGCTTTCCAAAGACGATCGTTTCACGGCGGGCGTGAAGCTTGTCCCAAAGTTCGCCGGTCACCAGCTTTCCGCTGAGCACGCCGATGGAGCCGGTCAGCGTGCCAGGGCGGGCGACAATCCACCGCCCGGGAGTCGCGACCCAGTAGCCGCCAGAGGCAGCGACCGGGCCCATCACCACCACCAGCGGTTTGCGGGAATTGATCTGGTCGAGCGCCTGGCGCATCGCCTCGGAGGCGGTGGCCGAGCCGCCGCGAGAATTGACGTACAGGACGGCCGCGGCGGCTCTCCGATCGGCGGCGACCTGGCGGGCGAGCTGGACGATGGACAGGTCGCCGGCACGGCTGTCGCCGACCAGCGGAATGTCGATCGGCGGCTGTGCCGGCAGCCGTCCTGAGCGGCCATCGATGATGGTGCCTTCGATGCGGAGGATGGCGACGTACTTGCCGCGGCCCGTCGTGGGCACCGCCCTTCGCAGGGTGCGTTGCGCCTCGGCCCAGGACGCGACCTGGACGCGTGAGCTTGTCGCGAGGTGGTTGGGCAGGTCCTCCTCGGAAACCACTCCGTCCACCAGGCGCCTGGCCAGCGCGTCGTCATCCGAGTACGGCGACGAGTCGATGAGGGCTTTGGCCTGGCTTTCGCTGATTCCACGGCCGCGAGCGATTGCCCCGGCTAGCTCCTTGTGCTGAGAATCGAGCAGCCAGGTGATCTGCTCGCGCAACTCGTCCGACATCTTCGATTTGGTCAGCACGTCGGCGGCCGACTTGTAGGGCGAGACCTGTATGAAGTCGGCTGCGATGCCGAATCTTGCGAGCGCGTCGGAGAGAAACATTCCAGTGGAGGCGAAGCCGAGCGGCTGGATCGAGCCCGCGGGCATCAGCAGAATCTGGTCGCACGCGCAGGCCAGGTAGTAGGTCGCGTTGGTGTAAAAAGGCGCCCACGCGACAACTCTTTTGCCTTTGGCGCGTAGGCCGGCGATGAGGTCCCGGAGCTCTTGCAGGGTTGCCATCGACATCGGCACCGGGCGCAGGTGCAAGACGACGCCGATCGTTTTCCGTTCGCGTGCGATGCGGTCGAAGCGGTCCGCGAGCTCTTTCAGGCTCAGCCGTGGCTTGGAGAAGAGACGCAGCCAGCGCGGTGTCGGAGGGTCGGGCAGGGCCGGGAGGTCGGCCTCGAGGAGGAAGAGGACGTAGTCGGGCGGTTTGCGCAGCGCGCGGCGAAAGCTCGAGATGAGCCAGCCGGCGTAACGGAATGGGTAGCTGAGCATCGCCTTCACGAGTCTAGGGGTCGCACGTGCGAGTCTGAGCATCCCCTCCGTCGGCTTGCGTGACACCCCCGCGCCGCGAGCGCGGGGACCCCGAAGGAAGCGGGGAGGCCGGACGGCTTGGTCCGGCCAGGTGCCGACCTAGACTACTTTCGACACCTCGAGGTGTTCGTCCATGTCTTCGCTCAAGCGGGTCGCCCCATATTCTTGGCCGACGTGCTGGTGGTAGGGGACGCCCGTGAACAGATGGTGGCTCTTCGTCGGTATGTCAGACCCGTCCCACTCTTTCCGCTGGAGCGCCATGTAGCCCTCTTCCTTCTTTGTCTTCAGGTCGTCCAGCAGGACCGACATGCCATGGCCCGCCGCATGCTGCAGGGCGAGGGTGATGAAGATGAAGCCGACGCCGAGCTCGCCGAGGTCATCCCAGGTGATGGGGTTTTTCTCGTTGTACCACTTGAATGACGACGAGTAGTTGAAAGCGAAGCGTGCGTTCGGAAAGCGCTTGCGGATCTCGCTGCAAAACTGCTCTGTCGGTCCCCTCTCGGCCGTCGGGAACTCGCACCACAGGAGGTCGGGCACGCCGCTGTCCAGGTAGCGCAGCCCACGGTCGATCGCGAGCTGAAGGCCTCGCTTGGTCTCGGGCGCCTCGGTCGCCGACACACCGTCGGTGCGCGCGATGATCACGAAGTCCTTGTGGCCCAGGTCGTCCGCGGCGTTGCGCATCATCTTCAGCTTGCCGACGAACTCGTCCGCGGAGATGAGTGCCTTGCCGGCGATGTGGCCGCAGCGCTTGGGCATCACCTGGTCCTCGAGGTGCGCGGCGGCGACACCCGCACGCACGTAGAGGTCGATTGTTCGCTGCACGTTGAACAGGTTCCCGTAGCCCGCATCCATGTCGACGACGACCGGAGGAATCTCGAGATGGATCGGGGCCACCCCCTTGTCCGGGTCGCCCATGGCCATCGTCAGCTGGAATTTGCGCAGCGCGCTCACTGTGCGGCGCGCGCCGTCGGCGATCTCGACCGACGAGTAGATGTCCATGTCGGTGGTGCCGAGGTGGCCGATCGCGAAAGAATAGCCACTGAAGTAGACGGCGTCGAAGCCGTGATACATGACCAGCTCGGCGCCGAACGGGTCATAGACTCCGGGGCCGAAGACGTAGGGCTTGGTGGCGAGCAAACGGCGGAGGCGCTGGCTGGGCTGCTCGTGGCGCGAGGCTGGAACCTTGAAGCCGTCAGGAAGCAGGGGCGTCGAGACCAAGTCCATGCGCGGCCCTTTACTCGTTCTCGTGGTCGCAGTTACAGGGTTCGGGGCACTCGCACTCGTGGGTCGACGGCTCTATTTCGAGGTCGGTTGTCTCATCCATGTAATGCATAACGCGGAGGTTAGGCAGAGCGGTGATATTCGTCCAATCAATTGATTGGATGATGGTTATCGAGAACGCTGATATCAGCCCGAAGTCGCCAGCAGCTCCAGGAACGCCGCCACTATGCCTTCGGCCTTGCCCGAGTCGAGGCGGCGGTAGGCCACGATCGACTGGTACATCGGCGGGGCGTCTTTCATATTCACCTGACGCAGCGACTTCGCCTCGACCTCACGCGCTACCGCCGAGCGCGGCAGGAGCGCGACGCCGAGTCCTCTCTCGACCATCTTCTTCGCCGCCTCGATCGAATCCAGCTCCATCAAACCGCGCGGCTTCACACCCGCGGCCAGGAAGGCCGCCTGCGTGATCTCGTAGTAGCTCGAGGTGAGGTCGAACATGATCATCCTCTCGGCCGCCACCTCCTCCATGACGACGCTGCGCCGCTTCGCGAAGGGGTGGCCCGGAGCGCACACGAGCACGAGCTCTTCGGTATGGAACTGGCGCATCTCCAGGTCGGGATGCCTGATGGCGCGGCCGAGACCGATCTGCACCTCGTCGCTGAGCACCAGGTCCACGATGTCCTCGGAGTGCCCGGTGCGTACCGAGACCTCGACCCGGGGATGGTCTGCCACGAACTTCTCGAGGAGCTCGGGGAGGATGTAGGTGCTGACCGCCGGGGCCGCGCCGATCATCAGGTGCCCCGCCGACGCAGTTTTCACCTGCTCGATCACGTCGCGCCCGTCGCCCAGCGCCCGCAGCGCCCGCTCGGCGTACGGCACCAAGGCCCGGCCGGCGTCGGTGAGACGCATGCCGTGGGGGGTACGCACGAAGAGGGGGGCGCCCAGCTCGCGCTCGAGCCCATGCAGCCTGGCGGTAAGCGTCGGCTGGGTGACGAACAGAGCCTCGGCGGCACGGCTGACGCTGCCCCGGCGGGCCACCTCGAGGAAGCCCTCGATCTGGACGACCTGGACGCCTCGAGCCTTGCCGTTACTGGTTTCGTCTATGGACACGGCCGTCAATCCAAATTCTATCTATGGGAATCAGGGTTGGGCCGCAGTTCCAGCCTGAACGGCCCAATCCCAACTGCGCAAGCGGCGTTGAGGACGTGACCCCTAGATCGTTTCCCTGAAGTCGAGAGGGAGTGTGCCTAGTTGCTTCTTTTTCGCAGCAGGACTGTTGCGGCGGCGATCGATAATGCCCAGACCGGGGCCATGGTGATGACGAAGGGCCGGATCGTGTCGCTGTTCGAGTGGGACACTCGATCGAACGCCTCGAACACGGCAACCGTGCCATAGAGAAGGACGACAAACGCTATGGCCACCCAGGCGATCGCTCCAATCTTCATGTCGATGGCAACGCCTGGCGGCCGGTGCCGGTTACGTTTGGCGCCCTGTACACCAGCTCACCCGCCCTGACCGGCACTTGGAGGTAGTTCTCCGGCGGCGCCAGGGGGCACGCCCACCGCGCGCTGTATGCGCAAGAGGCGTTGTACGCGTAGTTGAAGTCGATCACGACCTCAGACGAGCCCGGCTCGATCTCGAGGACGTGGCCGTCGGTGTCTTTAGCCGTGTCGAACAGGTAACGCCCGCCTCCGTACGTCTCGTTGCCCGACGTCAGGTCGCGAAAAGGCACGAACAATCCACCCGCGTACTGCACGAGGCTCAGGACGGTCAGGCGGCACTGCACTTTTGCCAGCTCGAACACCAGCGTGGCGGCGCGCTGGTACTTCACCTCGCCATCATCGCCGCCGGTGTCGATCAGGAGCTCGCTTCCGTCGGCGCCTTCAACGCGCGCCGTCACCCGAAATCCCTGGTCGGGGGCGAAGTAGCTAAGCCCTCTGAATTCCGCGCGCTCGTCCGGCTCAATCGGTGATTGCGGGTGAGTCCGGAATAGCTCGTCCCGCTGCTGCCGGAATTGCTCGAGCCGGTTTGGTCCGCTGATCCTGTACAGGTCGCCGACCCGCCGGCGCCAGTCCACCAGGTCCAGCAGAGGCTGCGCTACCACTGCTCCCAATGGACAATGCCATCCAGCGGAACTCGCTTTGCCGGATGGAACTCGCCGCCGGTGCTGAGGCCCATAGCGAGCAGGGCAGCCTGCGTGAAACGCTCGTAGGGGATGCCCAGGAGATCCGCAACCTCGCGCTCGTACCGGAGATGCAGCGTGGTCCACGAACCGACGGCTCCACGATCCCGCGCGGCCAGCATGAAGCTCCACGCTGCGGGCAGGATCGAGCCGAACAGGCCTGCCATGTCCAGGTTGGAGGCGCCAGGCCGATCCACGCGGCCCTCGATGCATGCGATGACCATGACCGGCACCTCGTGCATCCGGTCCGCCAGATATTGCGCCGAGGAGGCGACGCGCGGCAGCTGTTCGCGGCGCGGGTCGTCCTTCGCATATTGCCGGCCGCCGCTCGCGGCGTATGCGTACCACGACTTTTTGTACAGCTCGCCGATCACCTTCTTCTTGGCGGCATCGGTGACGAACACGAACTGCCACCCCTGGCTGTTGGACCCGGTCGGCGCCTGGAGCGCTACCTCGAGACACTCGGTCAGCAGCTCACGGGGGACCGGCCGGTCGAAGTCGATCCGCTTGCGGACCGAGCGCGTGGTGGTGAGGACTGTATGAGCGTCCATCTGTCAGGACTCCGATTCGGGGATCAGGCGGTAGCTGGCCGCGGGCGGCAAGGTGGACAGCGCCTGGTGAACGTCGTCCTCGCTGGCGTCCATCACCGACAGCACGTAACGCTTGCCGTGCGTGGCATCGGACGTTGACGGCGCGTGTGCAGGCGCCGCCGCGATCGGCGATTCGGTCGGAACCGGCGCGATCACCGGCGCTGCCTTCACCTCGTGCTTTGCCGGCCGCGATGCCGCATCAGCCCTGAGCACGCGCCAGTGGTAGACGCCGACAAAGACTGCAACCAGCAGCACCGCGAGGTAATGGCCGAAGTCGAGATTGGACGGGGCGTCAAGGCGCGGGGTGGCGCTGAACACCTGTTGAAGCACGACGTTCAGGAGAGCGATGCCGGAGCCAAGCACGGCGAGCACGCTGACCAGGAGCGCCGCCCAAACGTAGAGGCGCCGGCTCAGCGACTGGCGGTCACCCGGCCATGGGGCGTGGCGCCAATGCGCCAGCCACACGGCCACGCCGACGACGAACAACGTGGCCCAGAAGCTGATTGGGTCTCTCCAGTCCGAGGCCTTGACGCCGATGATCGGAGCCTCGATCTGCTCGGCCAGGTTCCAGAGCACGCCGGCTGCGCCGGCCCCCAACGCAGCCATCGAAACGAGGGCAGCGAGGTTCGTGTACAGACGCCGCACGCCGGCCTGGCGCTCGACCTCGTGTGAGCCGGTGTCCTGCGCGAGGCGCCGGCGGAGGAGGAACCAGGCGCCTCCGTACACGACGACGACGGTGACTGGAGCGGCCATCGCGGCCACTATGTCGTTGCCGACGTTGCCGGGGTTGGTGACGCCCAGCAGTCGCGCGAGTGCGTAGTAGAGGATCTGGGCCGCGCCGATGAGCGCGAACACCATGGACACGGCAACCGCGACGAAACCTTCGAGCGCGCGCAGCGTCGATTTGCGATCGTCTTCGAGATAGCTCTGCGCGAGCACGCGAGCGTGGAAACCCCAGAGCACGAGACCTCCGATCAGGAGCCCTGCCGCGTCACCCATATAGCGGGATTGGTCTGTGCCGAGAGTGCTGTCAACGAGTCGCAGCCAGATGAGAATGATCAGGCTGGCGCCGCCCGACAGCATCATCAGCAAACCAACCAGCAGCGCGGGATACATGTACCAGCGGCGCAGCGAGGCGGAGCGTCGTGTAGCGCCGACCGGCTGCGCGAGAACCAGGAGATCCAGGATCTCATCCAGGCCCTCGGCTGCAGCACCGGCGAGCACTACAGCGACGAGCGGCTCCGCTACGAGCGGGTCATCATCATGACCGACGCCGACGTCGACGGCGCGCATATCGCCTCGCTGCTGATGACTTTCTTCTATCGCGAGATGCCGAAGCTGATCGAGAACGGCCACCTCTTCCTCGCCCAGCCGCCGCTGTTCCGGCTGAGCAAGGGCGACCGCATCGAGTACGCCCGCGACGAGCAGCACAAGGACGAGCTGGTCCGTGACGTCTATGGCGGTGGCAAGGTCGACATCACGCGCTTCAAGGGGCTGGGCGAGATGCAGTCGGTTCACCTGCGCGAGACCACGATGGACCCGACACGGCGCATCCTGCTCAAGGTCGACGTACCGACGACGGTGGATGCCGAGGCCCGCCGCGAGGGCATGCAGACACGCACGCTGGTCGAGGACCTGATGGGCCGCAAGCCGGAAAAGCGCTACGCCTTCATCCAGGAGAACGCCCGTTTTGCGCGCGACCTCGACGTGTGACGGGGCTTACAGGCGGCTGACGAAGTGCACGCGGCAATGTGACGTGAAGCGGCCAGCGATGAGGCCTATCTTGGTTGGTGCGCGGTAAGGAGGATTCCCGCATGCATTTCAGGAACAAGATCGCTGCCCTGCTGTCGCTGGTTATGCTTTCGGCGTGCACTCCCCCTTCCTCCTCCTCTTCCGCGGCGGTCATCGGCGGCACCTACTATGCGGTGCAGTATGACTTTGCCGAATTCTTCGCCGCGACCGACCATCGGAATTTCCAGGTCATCCTCGTCGGCAATCCCTTCCCGAACATGGACCCCAACACGGTGGCGCGCGACCTGTTGCCGGTCATGCAGGCTGCCAAGCCGCGGCCGGCGCTCACCTTCACCTACGAGGCCGCTCCCGAACGGCCGCATCCCTGGTACCGGTTGGTGCTGGTGTTCGATTCTGCGCCCGATCTCGGCTCCTATTCGGTGTGCAATGGCGAGACGCGGACGGGACCGCACCGGCCCGGCCTCTTCTATGTCTATGCCGTCTATTGTCGAAACGACCAGGCGATGTCGGAAACCACCGCGTGGGTGCAGGCAAACGGTCCAGACGATCCGCGGGTCAATGCGCTCTTCCGCCAATTGTTCCAGGTCGTGTTCACCGACTCTCCGGCCTATGGTCGCAATCTGAACGGCCGTGGAGGCATGCGGCAATAGTTGATCCTTTGCCTCTCCCCCGCTTGTGGGGAGAGGCTATTGCCTAATGCCAACTCCCCGTCGTCGACGGGTGTAGCGCCCGTACCTGGCCTCTCCCGCAAGCGCAGGGCTGTTGCATATGAACATTCCATCGCCCGGAGGGCCGAGCGGAGAGACCTTCTCTCCACCTTAAGCTGCTTATTGTGGAGAGAAGGTCTCTCCGCTCCGCGCTTCGCGCTCCGGTCGAGACGAAGGAAATTGCCATATGCGATAGCCCTGCCTTCTAGCGGGGGAGGAGAATGAAGAAGCGACTCGCACGGCAATGTGACATGCAGTGACCGCCTGCAGGCGTATCGTTATGGTGCGCGGCAAGGAGAACGTCTGTATGCCCTTCAAGTACAAGATTGCCGCCGCCCTCTTCGCCCTTGTCGCTGTTCCCGTCGCCGCCGCTTCCGCCGCCGTCATCGGCGGCACCTACTATGCCCCGCAGTACGATTTCGGCGAATTCTTCGCCGCGACCGACCACCGGAATTTCCAGGTCATCCTGGCCGGCAATCCGTTCCCGGGAGTCGACCCCAACATGGTCGCCAACGCGCTTCTGCCGGCCATGCAGGCCGCCAAGCCGCGGCCGGCGCTCACTTTCACCTACGACGCGCCTGTCGAAAGGCCGCGCCCCGACTATCGCTTGGTACTGGTTTTCGATCCCGCGCTCGATCTCGGCTCGGATTCAGTGTGCCGGGGCGCCACCCGCTTCAAGCAAGGCCAACCGGGCCTCTTCTATCTCTACGCCGTTTACTGCCGCAACGACCAGCCCATGTCGGAGACGACGGCCTGGACGCCGGCCACTGGTCCGGACGATCCCCGGATCCAGCAACTCTTCCGTGAACTGTTCCAGGTCGTGTTCAGCGACTCGGCGGCGCTGCGGCCGCTCAACGGTCGCGGGGGCAGGTTCTAGCGCCAAAGCCAGCTTGGCTCTTGATAAGCGGGGCTGAGTCCGCGTCCACTCCTGGGGCTTGTCTTGGGAGAGGTTGATAGGAGTGGAAATGCAGACGCTACAGGATCGGCATATCGTGGTGACCGGCGGCACCGGCGCACTCGGCGCAGCGGTCGTGCTGAAATTCATCGAAGCGGGCGCGGTGTGCCACATCCCGGCGATTGAAAGCACGCCACCAGCCGGCCGGCTTCCGGACAGCAGGCAGGTCAGCATCGCTCCGAACATCGATCTCTCCGACGAGGCCTCGGTCGACGGCTTCTACGCCAAGCTGCCGCCGCTTCATGCCGTCGTGAACATCGCCGGCGGATTTGCCTATGCGCCCATCGCCGACAGTCCGGCCAAGGTCCTGCAGCAGCAGATCTCCATGAACCTGTTTTCCTGCGTGCTGAGTTGCCGGGCGGCGGTGGCCAATTTCCGCAAAGGCAGCCCGGATGGCGTCAAGAGTGGCGGCCATATCGTCAATATCGCCGCCCGCCCGGCGCTCAATCCTCGCCAGGGCGCCAACATGACGGCCTACACTGCCTCCAAGGCCGCGGTCGCCGCCTTCACCGTCGCCCTGGCCGAGTAGCTCAAGAACGAGAATATCTCGGCCATCGCCCTTGCGCCATCGACCCTCGATACGCCGGCCAATCGCAAGGACATGCCGACCGCCAAGCACGACACATGGGTCAAGCCTTCGGCGATCGCCGAGCTGATCGTGGCGCATTGCAGCCTGTCGGAGACCATCGATTCGGGCGCACTGATGCCGGTTTATGGAAGGGCCTGAGCGCTCCACAGGCCACCTCTGCTAACCAGACGGCAATGGCCGCCTGGTACGCGCTCGCCGACTTCTTCCTGTCGCGTCTCGACGCCGAGGACGCACACGGCATGGCCCTGCGCGTGCTCAAGAGCGGCCTGCTCCCATCCGACCGGCGGCCGGATCCTCCTTCGCTGGCCGTCAAGGTGTGGGGCCGCACCCTGCCCAATCCGGTCGGCCTTGCTGCAGGCTTTGACAAGAACGCCGAAGTCCCCGATGCCCTGTTCGGTCTCGGCTTCGGCCTGGTCGAGATCGGCAGCGTCACGCCGAGACCTCAGGACGGAAATCCGCGCCCGCGCCTCTTCCGCCTGCCCGAGGATCGCGGCGTGATCAACCGCATGGGCTTTCCCGGCCAGGGGCTCGACGCCGCCCGTTCGCGGCTCGCCATCCGCCCGCGCCGCGGTTTTGTCGGCGTCAATGTCGGCGCCAACAAGGACAGCACCGACCGCGCGGCCGATTACGTCGCCTGCAGCGTGGCGCTGGCGCCCTTCGCCGACTATCTCGTGTGCAACGTTTCCTCGCCCAACACGCCGGGCCTGCGCAACCTCCAGGGCCGCACCCAGCTCGCCGACCTCTTGAAGCGCGTTCAGGACGCCATTGCCGCCAGGCCGGTGCCGCTCCTGGTCAAGATCGCGCCCGACGCGACGGACGACGACCTCGACGATATCGTCGCCGTCTGCCGCGACCTCCGGATGGACGGCATCATCGTCGGCAACACCACGCTGTCGCGACCGGCATCGCTCCGCTCAACGCGCCGTGAGGAGACCGGCGGTCTTTCGGGCGCGCCGCTCACCGCGCTCTCGACGGAAGTGCTGCGCCGCACCGCGCAGCGGGTCGAAGGCCAGTTTCCCCTGGTCGGCTGCGGCGGCATCGGCTCAGGCGCCGACGCCTACGCCAAGATCCGCGCCGGGGCGAGCTTGGTGCAGCTCTACTCCGCGATGGTCTTCGACGGACCGCCGCTCATTCGCCGCATCAAGGACGAGCTGGCGGTGCTGTTGGCGCGCGATGGCATTGCGACAGTGGCCAATGCCGTGGGCGCCGATCTGTAGCTACGGCGGGCGGCGATCCTTGTGGCTCGCTCCGCTCGGCGCCGGTCGGGATGATGGAAGGTCTTGTACAATGCGATAGCCCTGCCCGGCAGAGGGAACACGATCAGCAGACCTGCACCGCGGAAATCGCAAAGACGCGCGCCAGATCAGCCCCTACACTGCCAATCGGGAGGGAACGTGCCGCTCTGGATACCGATAACCGTCGCCGCTGCGCTGTTTCAGAACATCCGCACGACGATGCAGCAGAAGATTCGCGGCATCCTGAGCGTCGATGGGGCCAACTTCGTGCGCTACCTCTACGGCGCGCCGCTGGCGCTGGGCATGCTGGCGTTCCTCGTGTTCGGCACCGGCCGGCAGGTGCCGTCGATCTCGCTGCTTTTTCTTGCGCTGGTGACCATCGCCGGCGTCGCCCAGATCGTGGCGACCTCGCTGATGATCCATGCTTTCTCGCTGCGCAACTACGCCGTCGGCACGGTCTATTCCAAGACCGAGACGGTGTTCGTCGCCCTCTACGCCACTTTCCTTGCCGGCGAACCGCTGAAGTTCGGCGCCTGGATGGGCATCCTGGTCTGCCTGGGCGGCGTGGTGATCCTGAGCCTACGCGGCTCCTTCGCCAACGTCCGCAGCGTGCTGGCCGACCTCACGCACAAGGGCGCACGGTACGGCATCCTGTCCGGCGCGATCTTCGCCGTCGCCGCCGGCACCATCCGCGAGGCCTCCAAAGTCTTGCCCGACGGCGACTTCATGATCCGCGGCATCACCGTGCTCGCCTGCATGAACACCATCCAGATCGTGCTGATGGCGGCCTATCTTGCGCGGCGCGACCGGCCGCAGCTCGGCAAGGTATGGTTCAACTGGCGCTCGTCGGTCTGGGTCGGCATTTTCAGCGTATTGGGTTCAGCCGGCTGGGCGCTCGCCATGACGCTCGAGAACGCGGCGCTGGTGCGCGCCGTCGGCCAGATCGAGCTTGTCTTCACCTTCATTGCCTCGCACGTTGTGCTGAAGGAGAGACCGTCAGCCGGCGAGTGGGTCGGCAGCATCCTCGTGGTGGGCGGTGTCGTTCTCATCCTCATTGCCCGGTGAACCGATGACGGAAACCACCCCCCGACCCCTGCACGGCCTGCGCGTCCTGGATTTCTCGACCACCATCGCCGGCCCGCACTGCGGTCGCCTGCTGGCCGACATGGGTGCCGACGTGATCAAGGTCGAAGCGCCTGAAGGCGACCTGATGCGGAGTCGCCCCGTGCAGCGCGACGGCGCCGGCACGATGTTCGGCCAGCTCAATGCCGGCAAGCGCTCGATCGTGCTCGACCTAAAACGGCCCCAGTCGATCGGGGCGATCAAGAAGCTCGTGGCCAAGGTCGATGTCGTGCTGGAGAACTACCGGCCGGGCGTCATGAAGCGGCTGGGCATCGACTATCCGGAGCTGGCCAAGATCAACTCCCGCCTCGTCTATTGCGCGATCTCGGGCTACGGCCAGACCGGACCGGGCGCCGGCCGGCCGGCCTACGCGCCGGTCATCCACGCCTCGACCGGCTACGACATGGCGCATCTT
>DATARC010000193.1:0-15251 GCA_036264335.1 Candidatus Dormiibacterota bacterium | reverse complement strand
GCCTTGAGCCTGGAGATGCGAATGAAGCTCAACCCAGCTCGCGCCGCGCGAAAGCTGGACGTCCTGCTGACACACGCCCCGCCCCTTGGCTGGGGCGCCGGCGACGATCTGGCGCACCGAGGTTTCGCCGCCTTCGAAAGGTTGGTCAGGGAGCTGACGCCGAGGCTGCTGATACACGGCCACGTGCATCCCTACGGCCGGGCCCCTGTCGAGCGCAAGCTGGCCGGCACGCAGATCATCAACGCCGTGCCCGCAAGGCTGATCGAGCTCTAGAGCGGGAGCCGGCGGCCGGCGCCCTCGTGGAGCGCTCGCGCATAGACCAGGCTGGCCGTCGCTGCGTCTTCGACCGCGTGCCCCGTTGACTTGAAGATCGTGAGGTCGTGGTCGGAGGTACGGCCAGGCCTGGTGCCGGCCAGCACCTCGCCGACCTCGGTGATCCTGCTCACGTCGATCCCCTGGAGCTCCTGAGCGCCGGCGGGAGGCGCGTTGGTGGCGGCGCCTCGCCACTCGACGAACAACTTTCCAGCGGCCACCGTCTCGGGGTCGATCTCAGGCCCGAAGGTGCCTCCAACCGAGCTCACGTGCGCTCCCTCCTTCAGCCACTCGCGCCGGATCACCGGCTGTCGCGCATCGGTGCAGAGCGCGACCACGTCAGCCCCATTCACGGCCGCCTCGAACGAGGCGGCTACGCCTGCCTTCGGGTGGCGCGCCGCGAGCGCTGACGCCTTTGCATGGTCGCGCGAGGCAACGCGTATCTCCGTGAAATCGCGCACATGGGTGAAGGTGTCGAGGTGAGAGCCGCCCTGCACGCCGGCGCCAAGGATCGCGAGCACATGGGAGTCGGCGCGCGAAAGCGCACGTGTGGCGACAGCGGCTGTGCCGCCGGTGCGGATCGCAGTGATGTAGGTGCCATCCATCACAGCGAGCGGGGTCCCATCCTTCTCATCGAACAGCGCGATCAGCGCCTGGTGGCTGGGGACTTCTCGCCCATGGTTGCCTGGAAAAACCGATACGAGCTTGACCTCCAGGGCCACCCCCGGCACGAACCCCGCCATCACCCCCAACAACCCGTCAGGCGCCTGCGCCGCGCTGCGCGGCGGGACCGAGGTGACGCCAGACGAGAACAGCACCAGCGCCCGCTCGATCGCCTGGAGCATCTCATCCACGTCCAGCAGTTTTTCGACGTCCGCCTGGCTCAGGTAGAGAAGCTCCCGCATCACTCGGCATGATATTCCGGCGGTGAAGGTCTTCTTGCGCAGCGGAAAGCTGCTCACACTGATGCTCGGCCACCTGACCGTGGACAGCTACGTCGGTGTCATCCCCGTGCTTTATCCAATCCTTATCGGCCGTTTTCGGCTAAGCCTGGCCACCGTCGGCCTCGTGAGCCTTGCGTACAGCGGTATGGCGGCCATCTCGCAGCCGCTGTTTGGGTTGATCGCCGACCGCTACGGCACGCGGCTCACAGGCGTCGCCCTTGCCTGGACCGCGCTCACATTCGCGACCATCGGATTCGTCTCGTCATTTCCATTGCTGCTGGTGATCGCATGCGCGTCCGGCCTTGGCTCTGGCGCCTTCCACCCGTTCGCGGCGCTGGACGTGCGAGCCTTGCTGCCTGCCTGGAGGCGCAGCTTTGGAATGTCGGTGTACGTGACGGCCGGCACGGTTGGGGTGGCGATCGGCCCCCTCATCGGGATCGCATTGTTCGGAGCCCTCGGCATTCATGGCACCGGCGTGCTCGTCGTCCCGGGCGTGGTGGCCGGCGCCTACCTTCTCTGGAGGATGCGCTCGAGCGTGCCGCAGGCCGCGCGGAGTGGTCCGGCGGGCGCGGGACGCGCCATCCCGGTCTTTGCCCTGACCATGGTCATCGGGGTGATGATGTCCCGGAGCTGGACCGTCAACGTATTTCAGTCGTTCACGCCGACCTGGTATTCCGACATGGGTTACGGCCCTGGCTTCTACGGCCCGTTGGCGACGACCCTGGTGCTCGCGAGCGCGGTTGGCACGGTCGGCTGCGGTTCGCTTGCCGACCGGTTCGGGCGTCGCACCGTGATCCTGGCCACTCTCGTTCTCAGCGCCCCGGCCATCTTGCTGTACACATTGTTTCCGGGGCCGTGGGCCTTCCTCAGCGCGATCGCCATCGGCGTGCTTGCGGCATCGACCGCGCCCCTCATGCTGCTCATGGCCCAGCAGCTGATGGCGGCGCGCGCCGGACTCGCTTCCGGCCTGGTCATGGGCCTCGGCTTTGTGACCGGCGCCCTCGGTGTGCCGATCAACGGGTACATCGCCGACCACATCGGCCTCCAGCGATCGCTGATGACCCATGTCATCCTCGTGCTTGCGACGCTCGCGATCGCATGGTTTCTGCCCCGCGAGGATGAGATGGAGCGCATCTCCCTCAGCCAGCGGGAGGTTGCGGCCGCCGTCACTCCCTGACAATGGAGTCCGTGCTCACCACCAGCGGCCAGATGGAGATCGTCGTCCACGACGATGCTGCCGCGATGGCCGCACTCTTGAAGCTGCCCGTCGCCAAAAGGCTGGGCGCGCTCGCGGCGATGCGCGAGGTGTCCGAGTTCGACGAGGCCGCCATGAACCAGCTGAGGCAGATCCACGAGCGTGGTGACGGGTTTCGGGTCGGTGTGGACGATCCTCGCTATCCCGCAGCGTTGAAGCGGCTGGTCGATGCGGACGCGTGGGGCCAGCTCAAGCGCGATCTGGCGCGCGCGTGGGAGTACCAGCAGTCGGTCCTGCCTGGGATCCACCATGCGGAGACTGTCGACGTCGTCCTCACGCTCGGAAATCCGGACGACCCGGTCTTCATCGAGCGGACGCAGGGCTATTACGGCATGGGCTCGATTCCAGGCCGCATCTGGATGGTCGCGTGGCCGACGGAATACAACGTGACGAGGATTGGCGCGTGCGGTGTCCACGAGCTGGCGCACAACATCCGAACGCCCAACGTGCAGGGTCATTTCAACCTCGAGGAATGGGTGATCCACGAGGGCCTCGCCGAGGTCTTCACGGTCGAAGTTTGCGGGCCAGACTCCACCGGGGCCTGGTACGCGCCGGTCACCGGGAAGCTTCTCGACTCGACGTGGCAGAAGGTCACTGAGGCATTTGGTACCGGACGGTCGTTCCCGGACTGGACTCCATATGTGCTCGGAGACGAGGTCGCAGGTCGGATGGGCCTGCATCCGGTCGGCGTTCCTCACATGGGCGGCTACGCGGTGGGGCGGGCGATCGTCGAGAAATACCTGGCGGCGACGGGGTTGAGGGCGGCGCAGGCGATAGTTCGACCGACGAAGGAGATCCTGGCGGGCGCCGGGCTGGCCCCAAAGGGCAAGCCCTGAGCGATTCGGCCTTCAGGCCGGTGACTTCACAGGCTCCGACGCGCTGGGATTACGAGGCAAGACATAGATCCCCGTGATGTAGGCGACGACGGCCAGGGCGAAGAAAGCCGCCATCAGCATCGAGCTGAAGTCCTGGTTGTAATTCAAGAAGCTGCCGCCATTGAAGCCCGCACCGGCGATGCCGAGCGCGCCCAAGGAGGCCGGCAGAATCACGCGCCGTGTTCGTACCTGGATCGCCTGGGCCAGCGCGTTGACTGAAAAGAGAACGAGCAAAAGGCCAAGCGCCGCGTGAGCCTGGAGGAGGCCCGGCCCGTGCACGACGGCCCAGGTGACGCTGTCGGCCACCCCGCCAAAGTATTCGGGCGGGTTGGCGCCGGGATGGCTCGTGGGAATGGTGACGAAGAGATTCACCGACATCCCCAGCAGGAACTGCGCAACCATGATCATCAGCAGCACGAAATAGCCCGTGCGGATGCGCTCGATCGAGTCAACGGGTTTTCTCACCCGGGTGGCCATCACGCGCAGTTTAGGGGCGGGCTTGCTACGTTGGCGTGGTGCCTGAGATCGGCAACGTGTACGAGGCGGCCGGCGGCGAAGCCACCTTCCGGCTGCTGGTGGCGCGGTTTTACGCACGGGTCGCAGGTGATCCGCTGCTCAGGCCGCTGTATCCCGAGCCGGATCTCGCGAGCGCGACCGAGCGCTTGACGCTTTTCTTGATCCAGTACTGGGGCGGCCCGCAAACGTACAACGAGCAACGTGGACATCCGAGGTTGCGGATGCGGCATCAGCCTTTCGCGATCGGGCAGGCTGAGCGCGACGCCTGGCTGGGACACATGACGGCGGCGGTGGAATCGCTCGAGGTGATCCCAGCCGTGCGGAAGGCGCTGACCGATTACTTCGAGACGGCTTCCACCGCGATGATCAACCGGCCGGCTCCGCGCTGACCGGCGCGATCGCGGGCCCGGCGGAAGCGGATACGCCGGGCTCGGGCTTGACCAGGTCCTGGGTCACGGGGATGGCGCGCTCGAGCTCGATGGTGAGGGTGTGCCCGCTCGACTTGGCCCGCCTCAACGCGGCCCGCAGCCGGGGAATCTCAGCTCGCAGTGGCTGCTCGACCCAGTCAAAGGCGATGACCCGCTCGTTGACCTCCCAGAACAGGCCGTTCTGCATGGACTCCATGCGGTCCAGCGCCGCGTCCACGAACTCGGGCGGAGCCGCGGCGATGCCCTCGATGAGGATGTGGGCGATGTCCTTCTGGTCCGCGGCCATCGCCCAGAACGTCAGCTTCGCGACGCCTTTGAACAGTCCGTTCAGCCCGATCGGCCGCGCGTTGGGGATCAGGTCGAGGAGGTTCCGAACCATCAACAGAGCAAGGCGATGTGTCACTTGTGGGTCGCGGGCCCGGGCCTCGATCGCGAGATCGGCGACGTCCTCGGCGGCGGCGCCAAAGATCGCCGGCATGCCCGCCTCGTCGAAATGGCGGCCGTAGCGCAGGAGGTGGGCGGCGGCTTCCACCGCGAGGTCCGGGCGCCATTCGAGGCAGCCGATGGCGAGCCGCCTGTATTCGTTCATGATCGCCGACGCAAAAGTCGGTGCGGACTGGTTGATGGCGGCGCGCAGGTAGGTGTTGAAGAAACGAACGGAGAGCTCGGCCACCTCTTTGTCACCGACTTCGATGGCGGCCAGGCCGACGTTGCGAGTGGCGACGGCGACGGCATGCACCGCCTCCTTCCGGTGGACAGGGGTCAAACCGATCATGTCGACGAAGCTGGACATGATCGTGTACGAGAACCATGTGCCTGCGCGATTCACCTCCGCAAGGATCTGGTCCGACGCCCCGGGCATCTCCGCGTGCCCGACCCTGAGCCAGTCGGCCTTGAATCCCTTCTTGATCGGCAGATAGTCGTCGGCGATGAGCTGTCCGAGCACCTCGATGCTCAGGACGCATATCGGCACGTCGCCCAGCTGAATCGACCCGAACGCGATGTCCGTGATCTGGGCCACCGAGGTCATCAACGCGCTGCGATGCCGGTCTAGACGATGGCTGTTCTCGGTTGCGCGCAGCTCGCGGCGCGCTCGCCGCATGATGCCGCTGACCAGGGTTTCGGCCCGCATCACCTCGAAGATGTAACCGACGTAGGGCAGCAGGATGGCGAAGTTGATGAGCGCGAGGATCACGGCGGCGGCCACACTCCAGGTCGGGACGTAGGCGACCTTGACCTCGGCCCGAACCAGGAAGGTGTACAGGATCGAGGCCAGGGCAAAGCTCAGCACCAGCGCGTTCAGGGGATTGCGCGTGAAGATCCCCATGATTCGCGGCGAGTACCTCGACGAGGTGGTCTGGATGCCGAAGACCACCGAAACGATGACGATGCTCAGCGTCACACCCTCTGCGCCACCGACCAGACCCAGGGTGCCCGCCGCCGCGGCCGGGTCTGGGGTGAAGAAGTCGACAATCGATCGATAGTGGATGGCGTCGAGAAACCCGAAGAAGATGACGAGCATGAGCGACACGGCCACCAGGGCCAGGCCGGACAGCGCGGCGCCGAACCAGCCGCGAGCGCCGCTTTCGCTCACCACTGGACGCGCCGGCGATTGACGCGCTTCGTCAGCCACGAAAAGGTTCCAAGTACACGGCCACGGCGATCCTAAGCGATCGGCCCCTCATAGTTAAGCGCTGGTAATGATGCGCGCCCTTGTCTTCGATTTCGACGGGTTGATCCTCGACACCGAGGAGCCGATCTACCGGTCATGGCTCGAGGTCTACGAGGCTCATGGCGAGCCGCTGCCTTTCGAGCGCTGGGTGCAGACGGTGGGTTCGACCAACACTCAGTTCCATCCGCAGCACCACCTGGAGGAGCGCCTGGGCCGGCCGCTCTCGCAGCAAGTGCTCGAGGAGCGCATCGGCCGCCGGACGGAGATGATCCTCGCTCAGCAAGTTCTGCCGGGGATCCTCCAGGCCATCGACGAAGCCACCGCAATGGGGCTCAAGCTGGGCGTGGCTTCGAGCTCGACCCGCGACTGGGTCGGCGGCCACCTCGAACGCCTGGGCATCCTCGGGCGCTTCGACTGTGTGCGCTGCCGCGACGACGTCAATCATGCAAAGCCGGCGCCCGACCTCTACATCGCTGTGCTCGCATGCCTTGGCGTCAGGCCTTCCGAGGCTGTGGCGATTGAGGATTCGCCCAACGGTGTGATGGCGGCCAAGCAGGCGGGCATGCTTTGCGTCGCGATCCCGAACTCGATCACGGCGACGCTGGACCTCAGCCAGGCCGACGTCGTCCTTCGATCGCTCGCCGACCTCCCGCTGCCAGGGTTGCTGCAGCGGCTCGGTACCGGCGCCAGCCCCAGAGGCTGAGCCTCTAACCTATCCGTCGTGCGAATCGGAATCCTGACCGGCGGTGGCGACGCACCCGGCCTCAACGCGGCAATCCGCGGTGTCGCGAGACGCGCTTTTCAGCTGGGGCACCGCGTGAGCGGCGTGCAGAACGGGTGGGCAGGCTGCATCGAGGACGGCCTGATCGAAGAGCTCGCACCCGAGGGAGTGCGCGGCATCCTTCACCTCGGAGGCACGATCCTCGGCACCTCCCGCACCAACCCCTTGAAGATGAAGGACGGCGTGGCGACCGTGATTCACGTGCTGCGTCGCAACGGCATCGACGGGATCGTGCCCATCGGCGGCGACGACACCCTCAGCGTGGCTGCGGCGATGCACGAAGCAGGCTTCCCGACGGTTGGCGTGCCGAAGACCATCGACAACGACCTGTCGCTGACCGAGTTCTGCATCGGTTTCGACACTGCGGTCGGCGTCGTTACCGACGCCCTCGATCGCCTCCACACCACGGCCTCGGCCCATCACCGGGTCATGGTCGTCGAGGTCATGGGCCGCGACACAGGGTGGGTGGCGCTCGTCGGAGGCCTGGCGGGCGGCGCGGACCTCATCGTGATCCCCGAATTCGAGGTGACCCTCAAAGAGGTGGTCGGCCACCTTTACCGGCGGCGCGGCGACGGCAAGCTGTTCAGCATCATCGTCGTCGCCGAAGGCGCGCACATCCCGGAGCTCGAAGACGACGCGGGCGGTGCCAAGGAGACCGATGCCTTCGGCCATGTGCAGCTCGCGAAGCGCGGCATCGGCGATGCGCTGGCGAGAAGGGTTGAGACCGAGACCGGTTTCGAGACCCGGGTCACGGTGCTGGGTCACCTGCAGCGAGGCGGCTCGCCGACCCCGACCGACCGCATCTGGGCGACGCGCCTGGGCGTGAGGGCGGCCGAGCTGATCGCGGAAGGCGCGAGTGGCGTCATCCCGATCCGCCGCAACGGCGACGTCGAGATCGTGCCCCTCGCGGACGTCGTCAGGGAGACACGGCGCGTGCCCAAGGACCTGTACGACTTGAGCCGCGTATTCGAGTGAAAGGTTCGCCGGCCAAGGGAGCACCGTCTCCCGGGCGCAAGAAGCCGATGCTCGAGCTCGCCGGCGGCGGCGATGACGGATCCACCGGGCTCCTGGGTGGCGGGCGGGCGCGTAAGGACGATCCGCGCATCGAGGCTTATGGCACTGTCGACGAAGCCTCAAGCGCGATCGGCCTCGCCAAGGCGCTGTCTGCGCACGCGCGCGTGCGCGCGATCTGCGAAGAGCTGCAGCGCGGTCTCTATGCCCTGGGGGCGGAGCTCGCCACCAACCCTGAATCGAAGGTGGCCTTCAGCTCGACCACGTCGGCGGGGGTTGAGCGCTTGGAGGAGTTCACCGCAGAGCTCGAGAAAACGGTCCCGATGCCCGATGGCTTCATCCTGCCCGGCGCCACGCCGGCAAGCGGGGCGTTGGATCTGGCGCGAGCGATCACCCGTCGGGCCGAGCGCCGCTGCCTGACGCTCGAGCGCGGCGGCGGTTTCGACAACCCGCAGGTGCGCCGCTGGCTCAATCGACTCAGCCTGCTGCTGTTCGTGCTGGCTCGCTATGAGGAAGGTCTCTCCGGGCGGGTCTCCAAGGCCGCGAAGCCTCGAGGTAGACATTCGGTCTAAGCTTCGAATCGGGTAGTTCCAGATGGCTTACGCCGCGCTCTTCGCCGTGCTCGTCGCTGTCTACGTGCTCGTTTCCTATGCCATCTACCGGCGCGCCTTCGTGCCCGATCGACCGGCGTTCCTCGACGATTTCACCTTCACCCCGTTCGAGTTTCAGGCTGACTCCGAGGAGGTCGAGCTCGTCACGGCGGACGGGATCAGCTTCGGCGCGTGGCATTTCCGGCAGCCCGGCTCGCCGCCGACGGTCATCGTGTCGGGCGGCCACAAGGGCCAGCGCACGAACTCCCTCGGCATCTCTGCGGCGTTGTGGCGCAAAGGGTTCAACGTCATCCTTTATTCGTATCGGGGCATGCCGGGCAGCGACCGTGCTCCGATCACCTTTGGCATCAAAGAGGTCCTCGAGCTGCAGGCCGTCATCGCGTTTGCCCGCAAGCGCATTCCGAACGCGAGAATCGGCCTTCTCGGCTACTCGATGGGCGCTGTCGTCTCGTTGCTGGGGGCCGCGGGTGAGCCGGGCGTCGAGGCGCTGGTGCTCGACAGCCCATTCAGCGATCTGCGGCTGCTGCTAGCGGAAAACGTCAGGCGAACCATCAAGCTGCCAGGCGCTCCGTTCGTGTGGCTGGCCGGCCAGATGCTCCGCCTGCGAAGCGGCAGCCAGTTGTCGGAATGCAGCCCGCAGGCGGTGCTGAGCTCACTGGAGCCGCGTCCGCTGTTCTTCATCCACGGCGGGGCCGACGACATGACCTCGGTGAACCACAGCCGTCGCCTTTACGACGCGTACCGGGGGCCGCGCGAGATCTGGATCGTGCAGGGCGCGCCACATACCGGCGCCTACTTCGCGGACCGTCCTCTGTATGTCGAGCGCGTGGCCGGCTTCTTCGCGCGGCACCTGGGGCTTGATGTGAGCGGCCACCTGCGGCTGGTCGAGGAAGAGGAAGTCAGCTAGCAGGCCGAAGCGTGCTGTCCAGCAGGATGCCGTCCGCCCAGTAGGTGCCGGTGGCTCCCGCTGGCAGCAGGTCATACGTGCGATCGCCCGAGTAAGGCACCAGCTCCCAGACCTTGATCGTCGATCCATCGACCGCATCGCCCATTGCGAGCGCGCCCAGCGCGCGCCCATCGCCGGTCTTGTGGCCGGGCGAGGCCAGCAGCTCGCGGCCGTCCGCGAGGACCAGGTGAACCATCATGTGCCCGGCCGGGACCTGCGTGCTGCCGATCTCCAGCACCGCCACCGCAACTCGTCCGCCGTCGCGGGTCCCGGTCCACACCAGCATCCCGGGCTTCACGTCGACGACGCGGACGTCGCCGCCGGGCGTGGCGATCATCGTGCTCGCTGCCAGGCAGATCGGGCAGGGCGGTGGGCCCGATGGTGTGCGAGACGTCACCGCCACCACTCCGTCGACCCGAACGGTGCCCTTCACGAGCTCGATGGTCGAGGCTCCCGGCGACCGAGCGCGGAGGTCGAAGGCGTACTCGTTTCCGCTCGGCGCCAGCGCCAGGGTGAGGGCGTTGAGCAGCTTGTACGCCCGGTACGCGGTGAGCTTCTGAGCGTCGGTGAGGTCGCCGCCAGGGAGGTTCTCGTGGGCCACGATCGCCGCGTACAGATCGGCGTGCGCGCGAATCGTCGGATACTGAGCGATCGCGCTGGCCAGCTCGCCGCCCTCGCGGGCGAGGGGATACGAGTCGGGATCGCAGTACACAGGCGTGCCGACCGCATCCATCACCTTGAACTTGAGCTGATACACGTTGAGCGATGTGCCGATCGGGCTTGGCGAAGCCGAGCCACAGGCGGCCAGGACGATGGCGCCCAAAAGGGCAAGCAGGCACTGCGCGGCCGGCGAGCCACACTTGCGTCTCTCAGCCTTCATCACTGTCATTGAATACGCCGCTCTGGCAATAGTGGTAACGCGCGGAACCAAACGTACCTGACGAGCGTATTGACCTGAGATGGGGGCGGCGCGATCCGAACTTATAATCCCCTGGATGGGGGCGGTGTCTTGCAGACCGATGTAGTCACCAGCGTGGCCGAGGCGGTCATGTCCAACGTAGGGCGGGCGATCGTCAACAAGGAGCACGAGGTCCGTTATTGCCTGGTGACGCTCCTGTGCGAAGGGCACCTTCTGATCGAAGACGTGCCTGGCGTCGGCAAGACGATGCTGGCCAAGTCGCTGGCGCGTTCCCTCGATTGCACCTTCCGCCGCATCCAGTTCACTCCCGACCTGCTGCCTTCCGACGTGACGGGCGTCCGCGCCTTCAACCAGAAGATCAGCGACTTTGAGTTCAGGCCAGGTCCTGTCTTTTCTCAGATCCTGCTCGCTGACGAGATCAACCGCGCGAGCCCGAAGACCCAGGCAGCGCTGCTGGAAGCGATGGAGGAGCGCCAGGTCACCATCGACGGCGACACGCACGACCTGCCCAAACCTTTCATGGTGATGGCGACGCAGAACCCCGTCGAGTACTCGGGAACTTTTCCGCTGCCCGAAGCGCAGCTCGACCGGTTCCTGATGAAAGTCCGGCTGGGCTACCTGTCCGAAAAGGAAGAGGCGCAACTGCTCGGCCAGCGCAAGGTGGAGTCGCCGATGCTGGAGCTGCAGCCGGTCGTGTCGCCCAACGAGCTCAAGAATGCGCAACGCGCCGTACGCGAAGTGTTCGTCAAGCCCGAGCTTCGCGAGTACATCGCACGCCTTGTCGGCCGCACGCGCGGCAACCCCGAGGTGGCGCTAGGCGCGAGCACGCGGGGGACGCTGAACCTCTTCCACGCCAGCCAGGCGCTTGCCGCCGTGCTGGGCAGGACCTACGTGATTCCCGATGACATCAAGGCGCTTGCGGAACCGGTGCTGGCGCACAGGATCATCCTTCGACCCAACGCGGAGATGCAGGGTCAGAGCGCGAGCAAGCTGGTCGCGGGCCTGCTCGAGCGTGAGCATGTGCCCCAGATGGCGTACGACGGATAGGCCGACGCCGGTTTCCGGATGAGCAAGGTCGCCCTGGCCCTCGCGCTCGGCCTTCTCCTCTTCTTCACGTGGATCACCGGGACCAAAACGGCCTATCCCTTCGCATACGCGTTGTGCATGCTCTTCCTGATCGCCTGGGCATGGCCGCGCTTCGCCATCCGCGGCCTCACCGTCACGCGCAAGCTGGACCCAGGGACGCCGACCGTCGGCGAACCGTTCGAAGAGGTCATCGAGGTAACGCGCTCCGGGCTATGGCCCGCACCCTGGATCGAGGTGCGCGACCTGAGCGGCATCGCGGATTACCAACCGGGGCGAGTGATCTCGGCCGGCCACGATCCCGTCGTTTGGAAGACGCGCGGCGTCTACCACCGCCGGGGCTGGATGACATTCGGACCGACGTCGATTCGCGTCCGCGAGCCGTTTGGACTGTTCAGCCGCGAGACCAAGGTCGGTCAGCGCGCATCCGTCCTCGTTTACCCGAGGGTCAGGCCGATCCCGGACCTCGTGGCGCCGAGCGCCCAGCAGACGGGTAATTCGCCGACGTTCGGCGCCTGGTCGGACTACCCGCCCGAGACCGGTGGCGTGCGGGACTACACGACGGGGGACAGCTTCGGCCGCATCCACTGGGCCCTGTCGGCGAGACACGGCCGCCTGATGTCGAAGACCTTCGAGCAGCCCTTGACGACCGACCTATGGATCCTCCTCGACCTCGATAAGGCGGTCCATGTCGGAGAGGGCGAAGAGTCGACGCTTGAATACGCGATCAGCCTCGCCGCTTCGATGGCGTCGCAGGTTCACAGCCGCGGCCGGCAGGTGGGCCTCATCGCCAATGACGCGAAGGGCACGATCCTCGAGCCGCATCGGGCCGTCCGGCAGGACCGGCTGATCCTGGACTACCTTGCCGTCGCCCAGGCGGACGGGCGCGTGCCGCTGACCAACACGCTCGCCTGGGATCGGATCCGTCGGTTGCCGCGCCGCGCGACCGCCGTGATCACCCCCAGCGCCGACCCCGAATGGGTGCGCTTGCTGCAGGCGGTTCGAGGTCGCCGATCGACCATGATGGTCTTCTACCTTGACGCGACCAGCTTCGGCGGTCCCGATCAGAACCCGAGCTTCGACCTCGGCCAGGACGTCGACCTGTACGTGGTCCGCCGTGGCGACGACTTCGCACGCCTGGTGAGGACACGCGATGCACTCCGCGTCAGCTAACGCTTTGAATCCGCGGGCCTGGTCGGCCCGTTTCTTGAGCCAAACGCGGGAATCGATGACCGGGGCGGTCGCCTGGTCGGCCGCCCTGATCCTGCTGCTGACCCTGATGATCGCCCGTTCGACCGCGACTGCCGCGTGGGTGCCTGGCATCGATTCCGTGGTGCTGGTGGCGCTTGGCGGCGCCGTGCTCATGGGGGTGCTCGCAGCCCTTCCAGTGCCCTGGCCCATCGGCCTTGGCGCCGGGTTGGTAATCGGGCCTTTGGCGGCGCTGGAGGCATCGTGGTCGCAGCTTCACGACGCCCACCCGGCAGACCCTTTGTCGTTTGGGCTGGCCGGAATCTGGTGGGCTCGCCTCATCCACGGCGCCGCGCCGGGCGACCTACCCGGCTACGCGCTGGTGGACGACCAGACCTTCTATCTATTCCTGATCAGCCTCCTCATGTGGATCACCGGAGGCTGGTTGGCCTGGTGCGTCCTGCGCTGGCGCCGGCCGCTCCTCGGCCTCATACCTGGCGCTGCCGCGTTTGCCACCAATCTGCTCAACTCGCAGAACCAGAACGGCTACACGCTCGTCATCCTCGTCCTGACGCTGGCGCTGCTGCTGTGGACCAACTACACGTCGTCGGTGGCGAATGTCACGCGTGCCCGCGTCAAGCTGACCGGGGACGCGCGTTGGGACTTCTGGGAGAGCGGCCTGGTCGCCATGGCCGGCATGATCGCGCTGTCCATCCTGCTGCCACCGCTGTCGATCACGGATCGCACGGCGAGCATGCAGGAGAGCGTGTTCTCGAGCTGGGCGGCGCTGCAGGAACGTCTCAACCACGGCAGCGGCCTGGGCGCGGGCATCGGCACGGGCACCGTCGGATTCTCGACCGAGGTGTCACTTGGCGGAGCGCTGAAGAGGAGCCACAACAAGGTCTTCACCTATACGTGGGCAGGCGACTCAGGGCCCAAGTATTTCCGCGGCGTCGACATCACCGAGACCGTCGACGGCCAGTGGCGCTATGCCGCCGCCCATTACCTGACCGAGTTGCCAAAGGACACGGTGGTGCAGTACCTCGAACAGGACCAGCAGCTCGCCCAGACGACCTACATCGTCGACATGATCACGCCTCCAGGCAATGGCAACACCGACATCCTTTTCTACCCCGGTCTCCTGCACAAGGCGAGTCGGTTGACGATGGTGACCCAGGTCCAGCAGGTGCAGACCGCGCAGGGGGCAGGCGCCATCGCGACAGTCGATCGACTGACGAGCCTGTCGCCGGGGGTCTCCAACGGGACCTACACCATCACTTCGCAATACTCGATCGCCACCGAGGCTCAGCTCAGTGCCGCGAGCACCAAGTACCCGCTGTGGGTGCTGCCCTACACCGCGGTGCCGCCAGGCGCCAACTATCGGCCGGCCGATGTGATGGACCGCATCCACCAGCTGGCGCTCGACATCGCAAACAAGGCAAATGCCAAGACGCCTTATGAGAAGGCCAAGGCGATTGAGAGTTACTTGCGTTCCACAGGAGGCTTTACGTACACCCTGACCCCGCCCAGAACACCCGAGGGGGCGGATCCCATCGACTTCTTCCTGTTCACCTCCAAGAAGGGGTACTGCGAATTTTTCGCGACGGCGATGGGGGACATGCTCCGCAGCCTGGGGATCCCGACCCGGCTGGTGAACGGGTTCGGCCCCGGCTTGTTCGACCTGGCCACTCACGCGTATGTCGTGCGTGAGGACGACGCGCACACGTGGGTCGAGTCGTACTTCCCCGGCTATGGGTGGATCCCTTTCGAGCCGACCAATGACGGCACCGGCAGCTACAACTCGATAGTCCGCGGCGCCCCCCCCGGCTCGCACCCATGTATCAGCGACAGCCAGTGCGTCACGCCAACCCCTGGCGGCAACGCGGGCGACCCGAGCCCGGTGCCGACGGTGACGCCAGTGGTCAAGCCTACGACCACGGGCAACACCCCGAGCGGCCCGGGTGGCGGCTTCAGCCTCCGCATGCCCGACGCGACCACGCTGATGCGGATCGCCGGCGTCCTGCTGGCGATAGTCCTGGTCGTGCTCGCTGCGGCCGTGCGCTACTTGCGGCCGCGTTCGGTGACGCTGGCCTGGAAACGAACCCTGGCGCTCGCGCACATGGCCGGAGCTGAACGCCGGCCGGGTGAGACTCCCAACGAGCTCGTCCGGCGCCTCGCGACCAGGTTCCCTGAAGCCTCGGGTGCACTGCGCTCGCTGGCGGACGGTTTCGTGGTGGCCGCTTACGCGCCGCCCGACCTGGCACCGAGCGCGAGATCCGCCGTGCTCGAAGCCTGGGCCGCCGTCCGTCCCTTGCTGCTCCGCCGCGTCGCGTCGCGCCTGCACCTGACCCGGGCCTGAGGCGCCCGTCCAGGGTGGGAAACTAGCCGCGTGACCGAAACAGGCGTAGCCGGCAGGAGCTACCCGCCGGTCACATTTGAGATCGACGCTGAGCGTGCCGCCGCCTTCGCGCGAGCCATCGGAGCCGACCCGGCAGCGGGAGTGCCGCCGACATTCGCCGCCGTCTACTCGCTCGGCGCCACCGCATCGCAGTTGTTCGAGGATCCTGGAGCAGCCATCGATTTCGCGCGGCTCCTGCATGCGGAGCAGGAGTTCGAATGGACGCGCCATCCGCATCCGGGCGAGACCGTCGTGTCGGAGGGGCGAATCGCGTCCGACATCAGCCGGCGCGGCATGCGTTTCGTTTCGTTC
>DATARC010000187.1:0-6468 GCA_036264335.1 Candidatus Dormiibacterota bacterium | reverse complement strand
GACGGCGGTGGCGTCGAGAAGCAGGACCACACGGAGCTTAAGCAGGCTGAGATAGTCGCGAAACAGCTCCACCGCGCCGGCTGTGGGCGCCGTGACAGCGCTCAAGCTGATGTCCTGTCGACTTCGAGTCTGGACAGCGCCACGCCTTTGTCCGCGCGCGGGAGCGTGAGCAGCGTGGTCGCCAGGATGCCTGACCACACGAGGGTGGCAAGCGCAACATGCAGGCCGTCGAAGACTGCGCTGCCCGTGATCGCGGATCCCGCACCGATCGCCACCTGAACGACGAACGCTGCGATCGCTGCGATGGCGACTGGGCGCATTCCTTTCACGCTGCGCCATCGCAATAAGGCTTGCGACAGGACATGAAGCAGCAAGAGGCCGACGACGAGAACAGCGCCTCGATGCAGCATGGTGAACGCGTTGGCGCCGGTGAAATCGAGCGCGAAGCCACCGTTGCACAACGGCCATGAGTTGCAGCTTGCGTCAGCGCCGCTCGCGACCACGGTCGAGCCCGTGAGCATCATCACGTAAGTTGCCGCTGTCGCCACGATCGCAAGCCGGCGGAAATTCACGTTGGCCACACCTGCCGATGCGGGCATCGCCGCGATCGCGGTGGCGACCAGGAAGCCGATGATCATCATGGCCAGCCCGAGGTGCACGACCACGAGCCACGGGGAGAGCTCTTGGGCCACAACGATGCCGCCAAGGATCCCTTCCCCGACGACGCCGATCAGCGATGCGCTGGCCAGCCACGCCACCAGCGGACGGCGCTTTCGAAACACGACCCACGCCATCACCACCGTGGTGATGATCAGGACGCCGGTCACGCTGCCCACGGCGCGGTGGGAATACTCGATGATCGAATGAACGTTGGCGGGCGGATAGGGACGCCCGTTGCACAGCGGCCAGTCGGGGCAGCCGAGGCCCGAGCCGGAGACGCGCACCAAACCGCCGAGCGCGATTTGCAGATAGGCGAAGAGGGCGGTTACCACCGCGACGCGGCGAAAAAGGCCCTCCCCAGACACCAACGGGAAGTCTACTGAGTGGTCATGGTCGACAGCCAGGCGGCCAGGACCCGGTCGTCCAGCTCCCCGACTTGCCGTCCTGCGATCGATCCATCGGCGTGCACGAAGACAGTGGTAGGAAGAGGCACCACGCCATAGGCGCGCCCGATCGCAAGGTTCGAGTCGAGGAGCGAGGGCGCCTGGACGCCCGCTGCGTTCAAGAAGTCACGCGCGCCCTGGCTGCTGTCGCCTTCGTTGATGAGCACAAGGCGCACGCGCCCCGACGCGGGCACGCGCCGTTGCAACAATGGCATCTCGGCTCGGCACGGAGGGCAGTAGCTGGCCCAGAAGTTGATGACCATGGGCTCGCCCGCGAAATCCGCCAGCGTGACCGTGTCCCCCGTGGTGCTGGTCAGGGTGAACCCTGGTGCACGGCCGCCTCCTCCTGTCGCGACCTGTTCCGGTCCGGTGATCGTGAGCAGCGACTGCAGCACGCTTGGCGCGCCCCAGCCGTCGCCATGCGATGCCAGCTCCCTCAACCCCTCGGCGCCCAACGTGGTGATCAGCTGCGGAGCGACGTCGGTGCCGACGTCAGGCACGCCGCGGTACACAAGCCGGACGTAGCCATGGCGGTCGACGAGAGCGAGTGTGGATACGTGACTATCGCCCGTTGCCAGCTGGACGCCGAAAGGTTTCCAGAAATTGGCCAGGGCGTCTGGTGAGGCGGTGGCGAACGTCCAGGCGGCGCCGATGCTGCGCCGATAGGTGTCAAGGACCGCGGGCGTGTCGGTCCCGGGATCGGTCGTGACCTCTACCAGCACCACTCCAGACGGGAGCCGCTTTTGCAGCTGGAAGAACAGCGCCGTGTAGAGCGGGCAGGTCTGGTGGCATGTGGTGTGGAAGGCGGCGATGACGAGATCGCTGCCCGCGGTGGTGGTGCTGTCGAAAACACGTCCCTGCTGATCCCGGAGGCTGAATGGGGGCATCGCCACGAACTTGCCCGAGAGCTCGCCGAGGCCCAGGTTCACCTGGTCGTTCCCGGCGTACGCGGCGCCTGGCAGCAGCCTCCCCGCCTCGAGGCCCAGGAGCACGGGCTCGACCTGACCCGCGGTAACCACGATCGGCACGGTGGCGGTGTCATTGCCGAACACCAGCCCGTCATACGAGCCGACCGCGACCGGCAGCGCGAGCAGCTCGCGCTGGTCTGGCGCAGCGGGCACGGCACCCGAGACCTGGCCCAGGGCGACCAACCCCCCGGCGCCTCGCAGCTGGAGCGAAGTCGGCACGATCGACCCCGATGTCTTACCCGCACCGACGATGAGCAGCGTGCCGGTGGCCGGCTGCAACCGGGGCAGTACGACCAGGACCGCCCCGATCACCAGGGCTGCGATGAGCGCGCCTGCCCAGAGAAACCTGGTCCTGGGGATGATCAGGTTCCTGTCAGGGGGCGGCCGCCGTACCGAGCCGCGATGGTGTCGATGTAGGAGGCGCAGAGGTTGGCGATCTGCGGGCTCTCGAACTGGACGACGTTCTCCGCGTTCTGCTCTCCGCTGTGTGACAGGTTGAAGCTGCCCGCATAGACGAAGTCGTCCGCGACCAGGATCTTGGCGTGCATGAAGTCATGCACCGAACCTTTCGAATATGGGATCGAGCGCTTCGAACCGAAGTGAACCGCCTGCACGATGCTTTGAAACGCCTGCGTTTTCCAGGAGGCGGTGGCCTGGGTTGCCCACTGGCGCTGCACCTCGTCCATCTGGGTCGCATCGTACACACCGGAGATGTCCACCTTGGGGTTGAGGGAGGCGTCGCCAAGCGCACCGAGGATTGGGCCGGAGGTGATGACCGGCGAAGCGATCCGCAGCCTTACAGTGGCGGATGAAATCGACTTGGCAATCGCATGCGCAAGCTTCACGCCGCGGCCAGGGCAGAAGTATGTCCGGAGCTTCGTCGAGTCCGCGAGTGCCGACCACTGGGTGGTGAATCGCCCCGACGTCGCGACCACCGGTCGCTGCCACAGCTCCTCGAAGTTGCGCGTGTAATCGGCCGCAACACTCGGGGACGCGATGGTGAACGACACGTTCTCCTCGCGCGTGAACGAGTCGTTGGTCCAGTTCATCGAGCCGCTCAAGACTGCGGCCTGCGGCGTCGTCGCGTCACGCACCACATATTTGTGATGCATGAGGTCAGGTACGCCTTCGACCGGCTTCGTCGCAATTCCCATCGCCTTCAGCCGATCGATGAAGGCCCAGTCGACCTGGGCCGGCGGCGGCACGGGGATGGTGTCCGGATGGTCGTGGTTGAAGATAAGACGCACGGTCACTCCGCGCTTCAAAGCGGCGTCAAACGCCGCGAGGATCGTGGCCGATGGCCCAGCCTCGAGGCGCAGATCGTAGATGGCGATGTCCAGGGTCTTCGTCGCGGCGTCCAGAAAGCCTGCGATCCGCGTCGCGACGGTGTCCGCCGGCTGGCCGCCGTCGGTCAGGAAAAAGAAATCGGTCGGGGGAACCGCGGCTATCTCGACGCCTTGACCTCGGGATCGCCCGGATCCTCGCGGGGCTCGTCGACTCCCACCGGCAGCGGGCGCGTCGCCATCACCGCGGCCTCTTCCGGATCGTCGGTCAGCGTCATGAGGTCCATGTCTTCGGCCGAGATTGCCTTGCGGCCAAGCACCACCTTGCGCATCCAATCCAGCAGGCCGGTCCAGTATTCAGTCCCGAAGAGCACGATCGGAAAATGCTCGATCTTGCCGGTCTGCGCCAGCGTGAGGGACTCGAACAGCTCATCGAGGGTGCCGAGGCCGCCGGGAAAGATGACAAAGCCCCGCGCATATTTCACGAACATGTTCTTGCGAACGAAGAAGTACCGAAACTCGACGCCCAGGTCGACGTAGTCGTTCAGCTCCTGTTCGTTGGGCAGCTCGATGTTGCAGCCGACCGAAAGACCGCCGGCCTCCTGGCAGCCGCGGTTGACGGCCTCCATGATTCCAGGACCTCCGCCCGTGATCACCGCGAAGCCGCGGCGGGCGAGTGCGGCGCCCAGCTGGCGCCCAGCCGCGTAGTAGGGGTCGTCGGCCGTGGCGCGAGCCGAGCCGAACACCGTGACAGCCGGCCCAACATCGTTGAGGGCGTCGAAGCCTTCCACGAACTCGGAGAGGATGCGCAGCACTCGCCAGGGGTCTGCATGGTGGGCGAGCTCCTCGATGGCGCTTCTCTCGAGCAGCATCTTGTCCGCAGGGGGACGCTGGGACGGAACGACCAAGCGACCTGCGCGTCGTCGGTTCGGCACGCCTAAGACTCGCGCTCGACAGGGCTGGCCGCTTCAACCGGCAGCGATTCCTCGCTTGACGCATCGGTGTCCGTGGCCGGCTGCGCAACGTCCCCTCCGACTTCCTCCGCCAGACGCTTCCGCTGGGCGGCGCGAGACTTCTTGGTGGTCAAGACGGGGACTGCCTCCGGCGCCGGCTCCGGCTCGTCGCTCGGAACATCTGTGGCTCCGTTGGCCGCGGCCGGCAATGAGGCGGTGGTCACGATCCTGTCGGGCAGCCTGGAGGTCGAGTGGTCAGGCATCTCCAGCAGCTGGTCGAGGTGCGCTCGAAGAGAGGCCACCTCCGCCTCGAGCTCGTGGACGCGGCGACGGTGGCGCATGTGCTCGGTGAAATGGTGCAGACCGTCCATCCAGTGATAAAGAGTGCCGGCGATCAAGACCAGGGCGAGTGGGACGACGGCGACCGTCCACAAAGGGATGCCATTGATGTGAAAGACCGACCAGTGGATGTCCACCGTCGTGAGGTTGCTGTACCCGAACACGGTGGCTGCGACCCCGATCAGGAGGCCGACGACCAGCGAGCTGGCGAGCAGGAAGCGCTGCCACAGATGATTCAAATCGACACCGGGCCGAAGGTTAACTGGTTTGGCCCGGGGTCGCTACCCGTTGAGGCTAATGGACGCGCTCCAGCACCATCACCGGGATGTGGCGAGTCGTCCTCGTGCGATATTCGTTGAAAGCCGGCATCTTCGCTGCGTGGTTCTGATACAGGCGCTCGTACTCGTCATCTCCCGCCTCGTGGGCGCGCGCGGTGAACTTTTCGCCGTCGATCTCCACCGTGACCTCGGGATGGGCCTTCAGGTTGTAGTACCAGCTGGGGTTGGTGGGAGCGCCCCCTTTGGAGGCCACGACCACGTATCGGTCGCCGTCGCGCGAGTAAACGATGGGGCTCTCATGCACCGCTCCCGTCTTGGCCCCTTTCGAGGTGAGGATCACCAGCTGGCGGCCTTCGAAAGGGCCGGCGGGCGCCTTGCCGTGGTTGTCACGCAGGTGCTTGATCAGGTTCTGGTTGAAATCGTTGTATGTGCTGCTCATCACCAAAAGACTACCGAACGCGTTGCCGCTCAATTCCACGGACCGCGGTCGGGCGGCAGCGTTGCGCGACCTATAGTGTCCGGCGTGCCTCAGCAGGCGCCGGCTCGCCGGCAAGGCTTCGATTGGTCGACGGCCTCGATCGCGCTGTCGATCATCGGGGCGCTGCTTTCGATCGCGGACCGAAGGCTGATCCTCGTCGGCGTGATCGTGTTTGTGGCCGGATTGATCGTCGGGGTGATCGGCTGGAGGAGCGGTCTGAGGAAGAACCGGGCCGTCATTGGGATCATCCTCAACTCGGCCAATCTGATCCTGGATGCGGGCTTGGTGATCTCGGCCGCCACGAAGTAGCGCAGGTTCTGGTGCCCGGCCCCGTCATGGGTTGGGACGATGGACTCCTATACCGCCGGTTTCTACCTCGGGAACCTGGCCTATCTGGGGGTCGTGGCGCTCGCCTTCTGGTTCGCGGGCCGGTGGGGCTGGGTCGGCATGCTGATCCGGATCGTCTGCGCGGCCCTGTTCATAATCCGCGCGGTCAGCCTGGTGGCGTACATGTCCCAGCCTGCCTGAACGAGCAGGCGGCCCTGGTTGGCGCAATACGGCCAGGTGGACACTGATGATGAGCCCTAGTCCCAATGCCGGGCAGCCATGACGGCCTCCGGATGCCGAAGAAAGCTCACCGTGACGACCGACCATAACGAAGCCTTGAAGGCTGCGATGCCCAGGCAAAGCCAGCCAATCCAAGCAGGTTCGTTCGATGAGGGATGGGTCAGGATGCGGATTCCCTCGAGCAGGAAGAACCCAGCGACCACAAACATCAGCGCCGGGACCCACAGGACGCGAAGCCACCGCCTCGCTGTCATGCATTGGTAACGCCCACATCTGGCCGGCTACGTCGGCTTCACTGCTTTCGAAGTCAGTCAGGAGCCCAGTTCAGCCTGGTGGAGGCGGCGGGAATTGAACCCGCGTCCGAAGCAGTCTCCTACGGGATCTCTACGAGCGTGTTCCGGATTTTGGTTCTCGCTTAGCGGCTCCTCCTGACGGGATCCGCCTTTGCCAGTCTCGGTGGGTGTCCCGCATCGAGGCCGAGACGCCCTCGATGCGGCAA
>DATARC010000172.1:0-9359 GCA_036264335.1 Candidatus Dormiibacterota bacterium | reverse complement strand
CCGTCGAACCTGGCGCCCGGCGCCAGCGTGACTTTCAACGCCACCATCGCCGCCCCTTCGACCACCGGCGCGCTGGTGCTCGAGGCGGACATGATCAAGGAGCACCAGTTCTGGCTCCCGCAATGGCAGCCGGTCGCCGTCAATGTGGCTGCCCCTGACAAGACCGCCGCCTACGACATGGGCAAGGTTCCGACCACCTGGCTGGCCGGCCAGACCCAGACGTTCCCGGTCACCGTGACCAACACCAGCAACTACACGTGGCTGTCGACGGGGTACTCGAGGACGGACCTGGACCTCCACTTCCTGCCAGTGGCAGGCGGCGCGGCGAAGCGGTCGTCATGGCTCACCAACCAGGCCTTCTCGCTGCCGGCGAACGTTCGGCCCGGAGGTAAAGCCACGGTAAACGTCACGGTCACCGCGCCTTTGCAGTCGGGAGCCCTAGTGCTGGAGGCGTTGATGATCAAGGAGCACACGTTCTGGTTCCAGCAATGGGCGCCGGTGAACGTGAGCGTGGCGAGCGCCGTCTGGTCCGCAAGCTACAACCTGACCGGCGCACCGGCGATCTGGACCAGCGGTCAGAGCCAGAGCGTCACCGTGACCGTGACCAACACCGGCAACATCGCGTGGCCGGCGACCGGCTACAACCGCGTCGACCTCGATGTGCATTTCACGACACAGCCGGGCGGGTCCGCGAACCGCGCTGCGTGGCTCACCAACCAGGCCTTCTCCATGCCTGCTCCCCTCGCTCCCGGTAGCAGCGTCACCCTGACCGTCTCGGTGACGGCGCCGGCAAGCGCAGGGTCCATGTACCTCGAGGCACTGATGATCAAAGAGCACCAGTTCTGGTTCGCGCAAAGCGCATCGGTGCCAGTCACCGTCTCCTGAAGCCAAGGCGGGAGCGCGCGCGATAAGCTTGCCAATCGTGCCCTCCCGGGAACTTCCAAGTCGAGCCCTCTATCAGGGACGCGACCGCGCCGCGGCCCGCTCCTTTCTATATGCGATAGGCCTGAAGGCCGAGGACATCGACAAGCCGTTCATCGGCGTCTCCAACGTGTGGACCGAGACGATGCCCTGCAACTTCGGCCTTCGCGACCTCGCGGTTCCGCTGAAGGCAGGCATCAAGGCCGCCGGGGCCAACCCGATGGAGTTCAACACGATCGCCATCTCCGATGGCATCACGATGGGCAGCGAAGGCATGAAGACCTCGCTCGTCAGCCGCGAGGTCATCGCCGATTCGATTGAGCTCGTGGCGCGCGGCCACATGTTCGACGCCATGTGCTGCCTGTGCGCGTGCGACAAGACGATCCCCGCGTCGGCGATCGCGCTTGCCAGGCTCGACCGGCCTGGCATGGTGCTCTATGGCGGCTCGATCATGCCCGGCCGCTACCGCGGCCGCGACGTGGCAGTTGGCGATGTGTACGAAGCGATCGGCGCGGCGGCGGCGGGCAAGATCACGGACGCCGACCTGGCCGAGCTCGAGGCTGTCGCGTGTCCTGGCGCCGGCGCATGCGGCGGCCAGTACACGGCGAACACGATGTCGATGGTCATGGAGGTGATCGGGCTCTCGCCGGTGGGCTTCAACTCCATCCCGCAGACCGACCCCGCCAAACATCCTGCCGCGGAGGCGATGGGTCGGCTGGCGATGCAGGTCCTCGACAAGGATTTAAGACCATTGCAAATCCTGACCCGCCGCGCTTTCGACAACGCGATCGCCGCGGTGGCCGCGAGCGGCGGATCTACGAACGCGGTTCTGCACCTGCTGGCGCTGGCGCGTGAGATCGGCGTCGACCTCGCCATCGATGAGATCGACAGGATCAGCCGGCGCACCCCGTTGCTGTGCGATCTCAAGCCGGGTGGGCGCTTTGCCGCAGTCGAGCTGCACCGCGCGGGTGGCATCGCTCTTTTGACCAGGCGCTTGATCGAAGGCGGCTACGTCGATGGCGACGCCCTCACCGTCACCGGCCGCTCGCTGGGTGAGGAGTGCGAGTCGGTGAACGAGACCGCCGGGCAGGAGGTCGTCGCGCCGCTGGCGCATCCGCTGGCCAAGGAGGGAGGGCTTGTCGTTCTGCGTGGCAACCTCGGGCCCGAGGGGGCCGTGGTCAAGGTGACGCAGCACACCCCGAAGACCCATCGAGGCCCCGCCCGGGTTTTCAACCGCGAAGAGGACGCGCTCGCTGCAGTTTTTGCCGGTCGGATCAAGCCGGGCGACACCGTGGTGATCAGATACGAGGGCCCGCGGGGCGGACCGGGGATGCGAGAGATGTTGCTCGTCACGGCCGCGATCGTCGGCGAGGGGCTCGGCGAGACGGTGGCGATGGTCACCGACGGCCGCTTCTCCGGCGCGACGCGCGGCTTGATGATCGGCCACGTGGCGCCGGAGGCGGCGGTTGGCGGCCCGCTGGCGGCGCTCCAGGACGGCGACATCATCAACATCGACGTCGACACCCGCACCCTAGAGGTGGAGGGCGTCGATATCGCCAAGCGCTTGAACGGCTGGTCACCGCCCGAGCCGCAATACCGAAAGGGCGTCCTGGCTCGCTACGCGCTGCTGGTCGGCTCGGCGTCAGAAGGAGCGATGCTGAAGCCATAGCCGGAAAGGGAAGGCAGGCGCTGGAGTCCTACCTGGCGGGAGTCGATCAGAGGGCGAAGCCGCTGGTTGTCGACCTGGACGACGCCATCCGCAAGGTTCACCCGGGCTTCGACGTCGCGGTCAAGTACGGGCTCTTGATGTACGCGCTCCAGGGCGACTGGCGCACGTGGGTCTGCGCGATCGGAGCCGGCAACAGCGGTGTCGCCCTGCGGTTTCTGTACGGCATCCTGCTCACCGATCCGAAACAGGTTTTACGGGCCGGCAGCTCGGTCCTCATGACATGGGACTTCGCTCTAATCGACGCTGTCGATGCGGAGGCAGTGGGGGCCTACGTCCTCGAGGCGGTGACTCGGTACGACGAATACAAGGCCAACGCGCCCAGAATTCTCGAAGCGAGCCGGGCGGCCGCGAAAGCCCGCCGCCGCCAACCTGATGCGGGAGGTAAGCCATGAGCATGGAGTCGCGCGGAGCTGAGCCGCCGGTTGCAGGAGCGGCGCCGCCATCGGTCGATGGCGTCAAGATGCAGATCCTCTCGACCGAGCACTGGAGCCTGCTCGCCACCCGCTCGCTGGGCTACACGGACTCATTCGGCCGCGCCAACATGTTTTTCGCGGTGCTGTCGGGGGCGGTGATCGCGCTGGCTCTCATCGCCCAGGGCGGCCACTTCAATACGACGTTTTACATCACCGCGATTCTTCTGCTGGCGACTGTCTACTTCGTAGGCATGGCGACGATTGCGCGGATCGGGCACCTCAACGCAGAGGACGCCCAATGGCTGAGAGGTATGAATAGGATCCGTCATGCGTACCTGGAGCTCCGCCCCGAGCTCGACAGGTACTTCGTCACCGGGCAGTACGACGACATGCGCGGGGTGTTGACGACTCTGGGTCTGAAGGCCGCGCCGCCCGGCCAGCATCTGTTGAGCGATCTGGGCCACGGCGTCCAGACGCTGCCCGGGATGCTGGGGATTGTCGTCAGCGTCGTTGGCGGGGCATGGGGCGCGGTCGTCGCCATCGCGTTGGGTGCGCCCGACTACGCGGCGATCGCGACCGGTGCGATTTGCTTCCTGTTGACTGTGGGCGCGCTCGCCATCACCGCGCGCCGGGCCATCGTCACGTCCGCGCAAACCTGGAAGCCGAACTTTCCCTCGCCGGAGTAGCGAGAGCTGCCGCTAGGTGGCTGACGGAAGCCAGGCGGCACGCGTGGATTCGAAGGCGCTGATATCCGGCGCGTGGCGTTCGACCAGCGTGATCTCGTCCAGGCCGTTGAGCAGCATGTCGCGGGCGAAGGCGTCGATCTCGAAGCGATAGGCGAACCCATCGCCGCGCACCTCTTGTCGCTCGAGGTCGACCGTGATCTCGATCGTCGGATCCTCGGTCGCGAGGTCGATCAGGTGCCGGACCTGGCGGTCCGGGAGGGTGACGGCGAGAATGCCGGTCTTGTAAGCGTTGGCGCGAAAGATGTCGGCAAAGGTCGGCGAGATGATCGCGTCGTAGCCCGCGTCCTTGATCGCCCAGGGCGCGTGCTCGCGAGACGAGCCGCAGCCAAAGTTCTCCCCGGTGACCAGGATCGCCGCGCCTTTGTGCTCCGGGCGGTCGAGCACGAAATCACCATTCGCCCGCCAGTCATAGAAAAGGAATGGCCCGTAGCCTGTGCGCTCGATCCGTTTCAGGAACTGCTTCGGGATGATCTGATCGGTGTCGACGTCCGCGCGGTCAAGCGGAGCCATCCGGCCGGAGACCTTCGAGACCGCCTCCATTTAGAGCAGCTCGCGAACGTCGACGACGTGGCCGGTGATCGCCGCGGCGGCGGCCATCGGAGGGCTCATGAGATGCGTCCTGCCACCAGAGCCCTGGCGGCCCTCGAAATTGCGGTTGCTGGTGGAGGCGCACCGCTCGCCGGGGGCGAGGATGTCGGGGTTCATGCCCAGGCACATCGAGCAGCCTGCGTTGCGCCACTCGAAGCCCGCCGCCTTGAACACAGCGTCGAGGCCCTCCTCCTCCGCCGCTCGCTTCACCGTTGTCGACCCTGGAACGACCATCGCCCGCACCGACGAGTGCACGTGCTTGCCGGCGACGATTCTCGCCGCGGCTCGCAGGTCTTCCAGCCTGGCATTGGTGCAGGAGCCGATGAACACCCGATCGATCGCGATGTCGGCCAGCGCGGTCCCCGGCTTGAGGTCCATGTAGCGCAACGCCCTTTCGTCGGTATCCGACCGCGGGCTCGGCACGCGTCCCGTGACCGGCGCCACCTGCCCCGGGTTCGTGCCCCAGGTCACATATGGCTCCAAGTGGCCGGCGTCAATCGAAACCTCCTGGTCGAAATGCGCGTCATCGTCGCTTCGGAGCGACCGCCAGTAGTCAAGGGCGGTGTCCCACTCGGCGCCTTTCGGCGCGTGCGGCCGGCGCTCCATGTAAGCGAAGGTGGTGTCGTCTGGCGCGACCATGCCCGCCTTGGCGCCCCACTCGATGCTCATGTTGCACACGGTCATTCGCCCTTCCATGCTCAGCGAGCGGATGGTCGAGCCGCGGTACTCGACCAGGTGGCCCTGCCCTTCTGAGATACCGGTGCGCCCGATCAGACCGAGCACCACGTCTTTTGCGGTGACGCCCATCGGCAGCTCGCCATCGACGTTTACGGCCAGGTCGCGGAGGCGGTTTTGAGGCAGGCACTGCGTCGCCAGGACCATCTCCACCTCGGAGGTGCCGATGCCGAAGGCGAGCGCGCCAAATGCTCCGTGCGTCGAGGTGTGCGAGTCGCCGCACACGATCAGCATTCCGGGCTGGGTGAGCCCGAGCTCAGGCCCGATCACGTGCACGATGCCCTGGCGCCGGCTGCCGATCTGGTGAAGGGGGATCCCCTCGCGCCGGCAGTTCTCGGCGAGCACCTCCATCTGCTTGCGCGACAGGTCATCCGCGGCGCGGACGCCCCCCTTGGTGGGGACGTTGTGGTCCATCGTCGCCACCGTCAGGTCGGGCCGGCGGACGCGCCGTCCGGCGAGCCGCAAGCCCTCGAACGCCTGAGGCGACGTGACCTCGTGGACCAGATGCAGATCGACGTACAGGAGGTCGGGTTCCTCGGGCGTGGACCGCACCACGTGCGAGCTCCAAAGCTTCTGCGCCAGGGTGCTCGAGTCGCGTGATGACGCCCTCCCCGCACGGGGGGCAGGGTCAGGGTGGGGGGCTGCAGCAGGTTTGACGGCGGGCATTGGAAAGGCCAACTTTACCGGCCTTTAACCAGGGGTGCCCGTGGCGCGATTCAAAGGTCGCATGTCGGAATTTGTGCCTTGGACACAACCGAACCGGCTCCAGCTTCGTTACCATGCAATGTCACCAATGGTTGCGAACCGCCGCGTACTGGTACTCCTGGGGATCCTGGGCCTTATTGGCCTCGGCGAAACGGGGGCGCACGCGACCTAGTCAGAAGAGTCAAATCGCAAAGCCCCCGACCGAAAGGCGGGGGCTTTCTTGTTTAGGAGAGGTAAGTGCAAAGTCCCGTCGCCCGCCAGCCTGACCCTCCCCCCGCACGGGTGGAGGGAAAAGCGCGTGTGTCCGGAGCCGACCTGGTGCTGGAGGCGCTGGAGGCGGAGGGCGTCGATCTCATCTTCGGCTACCCCGGCGGGGCGAACCTGCCGATCTATCAGCGCCTGCCCGAGCATCCCAAGCTGAGGCACATCCTGGTTCGCCATGAACAGGGCGCCGCCCACATGGCCGACGGCTACGCGCGAGCGTGCGGCCGCCCGGGCGTCGTCTTCGCCACCTCCGGTCCTGGCGCCCTGAACCTCGTCACCGGGTTGTGCACCGCGTATATGGATTCGGTGCCGATGATCGCCATCACCGGCCAGGTCAACAGCACCCAGGTCGGCCGGGACGCCTTCCAGGAGTCAGACGTCATCGGCGCCACCAGCTCGGTGACCAAGCACAGCTACCTGGTGACCGACATCGCCCAGCTGCCCCGCGTCATCCACGAGGCCTTCCACATCGCCACCACCGGCCGGCCCGGACCTGTCCTCATCGACATCTGCAAGGACGTTCAGATGGCGGAGGCGGAGCGCACGCCACGCGCTCCTTTCAGCCTCGCCGGCTATCACCTGAACGGCCACGTGAAGCTCGAGGACGCCAGGATCGCGGCCCAAGCCCTGGCACGCGCCGAACGACCGGTGATCCTCGCGGGTCACGGAGTCTTGCTGAGCCGCGCCGAGCAGGCCCTGCTCGACGTCGCTGAAAAGGCGGGGGTCCCGGTGGGCACGACCCTGCTCGGGATCGGGGCCTTTCCCGTCAACCATCCGCTCTCGCTGCACATGACCGGTTTCATGGGCACGGGCTGGAACCTCAAGGCCGTCCAGAACGCCGACGTGCTGATGATGGTCGGCATGCGGGTGGACGACCGCGTCACGGCCCGCCTCGCCGACTTCGCCCCGCAGGTCAAGACGTTCATTCACGTCGACATCGACGGTTCCGAGATGGGCAAGAACGTTCGCCCGCACATCGAGCTGGTCGCCGACGCTCGTAACGCGCTGGAGGCCATCCTCCCGCATATCGATTCGGTCGACGAAGGCCGCGGCGCGTGGCTCACTCAGATCGACGCGTGGCGCGAGGAGCACCCTCTGCGCTACACCCGCTCGAACGGCCACCTTCAGCCGCAGGACGTGCTGATCGACATGTACAAGCGCTGCCGCAACGAGGCGATTGTCGTCGCGGACGTTGGACAGAATCAGATCTGGGCGGCGCTGTGGTGGAACTACGACCGGCCGGGGTTGTTCATCAACTCGGGTGGTGCGGGCACCATGGGTTTCGCGCTGCCCGCCGCCATCGGCGCCAAGTTTGCGAGGCCGGACCTGGACGTCTGGTGCGTCGCCGGAGAAGGCGGCTTCGTGATGACCGCGCAGGAGCTGTCCGTCGCGGTCGAGCACCAGCTCGACATCAAGATCGTGCTGCTCAACAACTTCTCGCTGGGGATGGTTCGCCAGTTCCAGGACGACTTCTACGGCGGCGTCCGCTCACAGGTTGAGCTCACCCACATCCCCGACTTCGTGAAGCTCGCCGACGCGTACGGGTTGCCGGGCGTGCGGGTCGACAAGCTGTCCGAGGTCGGGCCGGCGATGGATGCAGCCGAGCGGACCAAGGGTCCTTTCTTGATCGACTTCCGAATCGACCCCGAGGCCAACGTGTACCCGATCGTGCCGCTGGGCAAGAGCCTCAACGACTTCTGGGAGGCCCCGCAGCAATGATCAGCCAGAGCGAGCGGATCAGGGTCCTGTCGGTCCTCGTCGAAGACGGCTCGAGCACGCTGACCAAGGTCGCGGGCACGATCCGCCGGCGTGGCTTCCACGTGCAAGCGATCACCGTCGGACCCAGCGGCCAGGCCGGTCGCAGCCGCATGACTTTGCAGATCGATGCCGGCCACGCTGAGGTCGACCAGGTGCGCAAGCAGCTGGAACGCCTGGTCGAGGTGGTCGAGATCGAAGACCTCACCGAGCACGACATCCACAGCCGCGAGCTCGTGGTGGCCCGGGTGCCGACGTCGGCCATCCCGGAGCTGCTTGACCGGGGCGCCAGGGTGCTGCAGCCGGGAGAGATCTTGACGACCATCGAGTTCGCCGGCGACGGCGAAGAGGTCGGCATATTCGTCGAAGAGCTGAGGCGTCACGGAAATCTCGACGTGGTCCGGTCGGGCCCCGTCGTCATGAGGAGGCAGGCATGACCGTGCCAGAGCGCGTATTCATTCTCGACACCACGCTGCGCGACGGCGAGGGGTCGCCTGGCTTCCACCTCGACGCGAGCTCCAAGGTCCGCATCGCGCGCCAGCTCGAAAAGCTCGGGGTGGACGTCATCGAGGCCGGCTTCCCGATCTCATCGCGCGGCGACTTCGAAGCCTGCCGCCGAATCGCGCGGGAGATCAGGGGCGTTGGTGTGACCGCGCTGGCGCGCGCCGTGCGCGAAGACATCGACGCTGTTTGGGCCGCCATCAAGGAGGCCGAGACGCCGCAGATCCACATCGTCCTGTCCGTCTCTGACGTGCACATCAAGCGCAAGCTCGGCATGACACGGCAGCAGGTGTTGAAGCAGGGCGCCGAGATGGTCGCCTACGCACGCACGCTCTGCGATCGCGTGGAGTACTCGCCGGAGGACGCAGGCCGGGCCGACCCGGTCTACCTCCTGGAGACGGTGGAGACCATGATCGCCGCCGGTGCGACGGTCATCAACATCCCGGACACCACCGGTTACTGCCTGCCCGGGGAGTTCGGGGAGCTGGTGCACCGCCTGATCGCTGACGCGCGGGGCGCCGACAAGGTCCTGTTCTCGGTGCACTGCCATGACGACCTCGGGCTTGCCACCGCCAATGCGCTGGCGGCCCTCACTGCCGGGGCTCGACGCGTGGAGTGCACAGTCAACGGCATCGGAGAGCGCGCCGGCAACACCTCGCTCGAGGAGATCGTGATGCTGCTTCGCGTCCGACGGTCCAGGCTGGATCTCGAGTGCCGCGTCGAGCCGACGGAGATCACCCGCACGTCGAGGCTGGTCGCGGAGCTGACGGGCACCCCGGTGCAGCCGAACAAGGCGGTGGTGGGCGCCAACGCGTTCGCGCACGCCGCCGGCATCCACCAGGACGGCATCCTCAAGGACCGTCTGAACTACGAGATCATGAAGCCGGAGGACGTCGGGCTCGCCGACTCAAAGATCGTATTGACAGCGCGGTCGGGGCGTCACGCTTTCCACCACCGGCTCAGCCGGCTGGGCGTGGTGCTGACCGAGGCCCAGACGCAGGC
>DATARC010000167.1:0-2854 GCA_036264335.1 Candidatus Dormiibacterota bacterium | reverse complement strand
AGGTTTCCATGCGCGTCAAATGCCACACCTTCGGGTGCGCTGAGCCGAGCGGCGATCGCAGGCAGACCGTCGCCCGCAAAACCGTCCTGGCTGCTGGCCGTCACCGCCAGGATTTCCTGGCCAGGTGTGACCTCTCGCAATCGATTGTTCCCCGCGTCGGAGACAACAAGGGTGCCGTCGCGTGCAACCGCCACGCCATAAGGAATGCTGAACGATGCCTGTTGCGCGGGCCCGCCGTCGCCTCCATCTCCAATCTCACCGGAGCCGGCGACCGTGGTGATCGTGCCGCGTGAGTCCACCTTCCTGATGCGGTTGTTCAGCGCATCCGCGATGTACAGGTTGCCCTGGACGTCGAGAGCGAGTCCGATCGGCGAGTCAAGGGTGGCGTTCCTGGCCGCACCACCATCCCCTGAGTAACCCTCGGCTCCGGTCCCGGCAAACGGAGACAGCTGGCCGCTGATGAGCTTGAAGACACGGTTGTGGGCCCGGTCGGCGATGTACAGCGTGCCGTCCTTGGCCACAGCGAGCCCGCCGCCTGACGCTTGCCAGTATTCGGTGGTGACGCTCGGCCCGAGGATGGCCAGCCGGCTGAGGCGGTTGACATGTGCGCTCACCATCCACACCTGGAGGCTGCCCGCCAGGTCGGTCAGCACGTATACGTTGCCGCTGCTGTCGACAGTGACGTTGCTCGGATCGCCAATTGAAACGTCGGCGGCGAAGTCGCCATGCATTGCCGGCTTCTTGTTGCTCGCTCCCGTGAAGCCGGTGATGATGCCGCCGGAAACCGCGCGCACGACACCGTTGCCATAGTCCGCGATATAGATCGTCCCGTCCGCAGCCACGACGACATCGCTTGGCCGCGACAGCTGGGCATGGATTGCGGGCCCGCCGTCCCCCGTGGAGCCTCCGCCAGGGTACTGGGTCAAATCCACGGTCGCCCCGGCGATCGTCGTGATCGTCGGAGGCGGGGGAGCTGTCAGCCGCAGCAACCCGACACCGGCGGCAAGCACTGCCAGCACAAGGGCGGTGGCCATCCAGATCTGGGGCTTGGCCATCAGTGTTCTGGTAGGAGCTCGGGCTGGCACAGCCGCCATCGGCTCGCTTACGGACGTGGCGGTTGTTTCCTGGCGCACCACCCACGTGGCGATCTGCGCCCTGGTGTTGACCTCGAGCTTCTCGCGGAGGTGCTCGAGGTGGCCGTCCACCGTCCGCTCGGAGAGGAAGAGCTTCTTGGCGATTTCTCGGTTGGTCAGGCCTTGGGCTACGAGGTCGGCAACTTCGCGTTCCCGGGGGCTCAATCGAACCGGCGGACTCTCAACTGGGGAGGCGGACATCGAAGTACGGGGTATTGATACTCCTAAAACAGGTACCGCGCCGGGTACACGATCGGGTAGTTTGCCCGCTGTGCGCCTCCGCCGGCCTGCCCCAGCCTGGGGACATCGACCGGCCACCACGGCGGGTCATTGGCCAAGGAGGCACCCAAATTGGAGATCCGACAGAACGCAGCCCGCGTCCCGACCCGTTCGATCGCGTTCGTCTTCGCGGCCCTGGCGCTGCTCGCGCTGGCCGTGACGGCCTGGTTCGTCCTGAGGACGAGCGCGCCCACGCCCGTTTCGCCGACGGGCCACACGACGAATGCCGCGTGCGCCGGCCTGGTCAACGTGGCTCTGGATCGGTGTGAGCAGGCGAATCCCTTGGATCCGCAGACAACCCACGGGCACTAAGGCGCGGGAAGGCGTGTAGCCGGCGTTCGAGCCGGCTACACCGCTATGTCTTTTCGGGTGAATCTCACGGCGCCGATGCCCAGCGCGAGCGCGGCGACCGCGATGACTCCCACCACCGATGCCGCCTGCAGCCCGTGCAGCAACGGCGTGCCGTAGTAGTAGAACGCCGAAAGCCTCAGCGTTGCGTCCGGCAGCTTGAGCTCCGGTCCAATGAAGCTGATGAAGAACCAGGCCACCAGCAGGAAGCTCAGAAGCCCCGTGTCGGCCGCGGTTCGCAACCACCCGGCGCCCAGGTAGCCGATGGCCGCGACAAGAAGTCCCAGCGGAATCATCCCCAGCGTTGCCGCGGCCAGGTTGCCCGCATCGAGGCTGATGCCGGCGGCTGCGGCCGCGACGGCGGTGGCGAGCAAGGTGATGAGGCTGATCACGATCGCGGCCGTGGCCAGCGCGGCGAACCGGCCCAGCATCACGTTGAGACGGTGTTGTGGCGCCGCGAGCAGGAGCTCCAGGCGGCCATCCTGCTCGTCGGAGGACCAGCCGCTCACCTGGGTCACTGCGAATGCCATGAGGAACAAGGGCAGGAAGAACAGCATCGCGCTCAGCAGTCCAGTGGTCACGCTGGCGTCGCCACCGCCGATCGTCTTGAGGAGATTGACGGCGGCCGGCGAGCTCGACAGCAGCGAGTTCAGCTTCGCCCCCAGCTGCTGGACGACTACCACCACCCAGACCGCCCAGCCGGCGATGAGCAGGGTCCACCACATGGCCGGCATCGCGATCATGCCGAGGCTGCGCGCATATACAGAGCGCAGCGACCAATCCCCAACGGGTAGAGCACGGTTCGGCGCGCGCTCCGGCAATTGCAGCCAGCGAGGCAGCGGTACAGTGCCGCCGACATCGCGGCGAACAAACAGCCACACCGCCGCGCTGCTGAGGATCGCTGCCAGCGCGAGCAGGAACAGCATCGCGGCGAAGTTGACCCCATAGCTCGGGATCAGCGGCTTGCTGAGGTTGTAGTAGTAGATGGGGGAGAGGTGCGAGATCCATTCGGTGTTCGGGATGACTCGCCGCACCATGTCCAGGACGATGAAGACCAGCAGCAGGGCCCCCGTCCACCCGGCCGCCGGGCCCGC
>DATARC010000097.1:0-12758 GCA_036264335.1 Candidatus Dormiibacterota bacterium | reverse complement strand
CAGGGCGAACCTGCCGATGCTGACCCCGGGGAGCACCACCGCGCCGCCGCCGATCGAGGCTCCGTACCGCACGACGCCCTCGCTCGCAGTCCAGTCGCTGTCCGATTTCAGCGAACCGTCGGCGTTGATCGCGCGCGGATTTTTGTCGTTCAGCAGCATCACTCCCGGACCCAGGAAAACCCCGTCCTCGAGGTTGAATCCGTGAAACACGAAGACGCTGTTCTGCAGCTTGCAGCGGTCGCCGATCCGCACGTTGAGGTCGATGTAGGCGCCCTTGCCCAGGATGCACTCGCTGCCGATGACAGCACCCTCGCGCACCTGGACCTGGTGCCATATGCGCGTGCCGCGCCCAATCTTGGCCGCATCGGAGACGTCGGCCGTCGGATGGATGGTGACGTTCTCGCGAGCGATCATCGGCTCTTGGCCAGGGCCTGGTACGCATTCTCCATCCGTCCCATGTTGACGTCCCAGAGGCCTCGGTCCTCGATCACCTTTCCATTGTGCTTCGCCGCCGTGGCGCGACGGCCCGCGTCCAGCAGGCCGGCGGCCAGCGCCTGCGCAAGCGGGGCGACCTGGCGTACCGGCACCACCGCGCCACCCTGGTCATCCACCCATTCGCGGTTGCTTGGGAGGTCTGAGACCACGGGGTAGGCGCCTGCGGCCATCGCTTCCAGTAGGGTCACCGAGGTGCCTTCAGATGAAGGCACCGAGACGTAAACGGCGGCTTTGCCGAGTCGCTCCGCCAGCCCGGCCGGCCACGTGGCCGTGCCGGTGAACTCGACGGCATGACCGACCCCAAGACGTGTCACCTGGTCACGAAGGTCGGGCTCGAGCGCGCCGCCGCCGCCGACCAGGAGGCGGGCGTCCGGGACCTGCTTCAAGACCTCAGGCATGGCCATGATCACCTGGTCGACGTTGTAAAGAGGGCGTTCTAGCGATCGCTGGCTCACGATGATCGGCGCGCGGTCGGCGGGTGGCACCGTGGACGCCGACAAGGCGTCGAGCATCTCGCGGCCGACGCCCATGACGATCTCCAGCAGCCGTTCCGGCCGCGCGCCCATCGCACGCGCCACCTCGGCCAGCTGCCTGGAATTGCACGTGACCAGGTCGGCTCTGCTCAAGACCCACCGCACCAGCCTGCCGGTGATCACTGACAAACGGGGATCGACCAGGAGATCCGATCCCCATGCGGAAACCACCAACGGATAACGGCCCGACATGGCGGCCAGCACCCCGTAGTCGGAGACGTAGTGCGCGTGCAGCACGTCCGGGTTGATGCGCTGGAGCTCACGGTAAAAGCCGGCCGCCCTGAGCCGGGCGGCCGTGACGAGTCGCAGCATGCCGGGAAATCGACCCATCGCTGCGGAGGAGCGCGGGCCGGCGCGCCTCACTCCAGGCGGGCGCGCGCGCACAAAATGCACGCTCGGATTTCCATCGAACTGGGTCGCCGGCTGGTAGAAGCTCAGCAGGCTGACTTCAAAGCCCCTCTGCGAGAAGTGTCGCGCCCACCGCTGCACGTGAATGCTGTCGGCATTCCCGATGATGCAGATCTTGATTGCGGCTGCTATGAGGGGCGCTCGCGCTGCGGCTGCTTGGCGATCGACGGCTCCTCTTTGGGGCGTTTCACAGTGCGCACCGCCTTCTTCAGGGTGCGCACCAGCTCGTCGCTCCTTCCTTCCGCCGCCAGCGCGCGCACGCGCTCGATCGTCCAGGCCAGGTCGCTCTCAGTCGGGATGTATGGCGCGACCACGTCGAGGATCGAAGGGTCGCTGGTGGGCCGCACGCCTTCGTCCGAGGCCAGGAGCTGCTCGCTCATGAGCTCGCCCGGCCGCAATCCCGAGAAAACGATCTCGATGTCTTCCCCAGGCCGCAGGCCGCGCGACCGGATCAGAGAGTTGGCGAGGTCGAGGATCTTTATCTCGGGACCCATGTCGAGCATGTATAGATGCCCCGACTCGCCCATCGGCAGAGTCCTCACCACGAGGAGCACCGCCTCGCGGATGGTCATCATGAAACGGGACACGTCGGGGTGCGTGATGGTGACCGGGCCGCCCTGCTCGATCTGGCGCTCGAACAGAGGGACCACGCTGCCACGGCTGCCGACCACGTTGCCGAAACGCACAGCCCAGCACAACGTGGAGCCGCGATGCCCCAGCACGATCTCCTCACAAAGGCGCTTGGTGCAGCCCATGACCGAGTGGCGCGCGACCGCCTTGTCCGTCGAGATCAGAACGAAACGCTCGACCTCGGCCGCCTCGGCGCAGCGCAGCGTGTTCCAGGTACCGACCACGTTCGTCATCACAGCCTGGATTGGATGGCTCTCCAACATCGGCACGTGCTTGTAAGCGGCGCAGTGGAAGACCACCTCCGGCCGCTCCTCCGCGAACACAGCGCCGAGCTGATCGGCGTCAACGATGGAGACCAGCGCTTCGCGGATGATGATGCTCGAATCGACGCGCAGCTCCTCGGCCAGCTCGAAGATGCCGCTTTCGTTGATGTCCAGAAGGACGAGGCGCCGCGGGTTGAGCCCGGCGATCACGTGGCACAGCTCTGATCCAATCGAACCTGCAGCGCCCGTAACCAGCACGGTCTTGCCGCGGATCACGCCCGCGGATGCGCTGATGTCGATCTCCCGCTGAGCCCTGCCGACCAGGTCGTCGGCGGACAGCTGGCGCAGCGGCATGCCCGAATGGCCCGGCAGCCACTTGTCGGCTTCGGGCACGATGAAGATCGGCAGTCCGGCGGCGAGGCAGGTGGCGAACAGATCGCGCTGCTTCTGGGTGCTCGGTCCCCTGAGGACAAACGCGACGCCCTCGGCATGCGTTTCCGTGATCCAGCGGTCGAGCGCTCCCGCCGAGCCCACAACCGGAACCCCCATCACCGTGCGCCCGCCATCGCCCGGGGTCAGCGTCACGATGGCGACTGGAACCCAGTCCGCGTTGGCGTGCTGGAGGAGGATCTTAACCGTCGAATACGCCGAGGAGTCAGGCACCACGACGAGCAACCTGCTGCCTGCCCTTGGCGCAGTCGACAGAAGGCGCGGGAGCAGCCGGAACGCGCCGACCGCGATCACGACCGCCGGGGCGGCTAGGAAGGGCACGAGGAGGCGGTAGGGGCGAATCTCGCCCATCATCAGGTTCGCAATACCGAACAGGAAGGTCGCCTCCAGGACCGCAAAGCCGACCGCGAACGCGTCGTTGATCCCCGCCACGGCCCAGACGCGCCGGTGCAGGTGGAATCGAGTCTCGCCGGCGGCCATCGAGAGGTAGGCCATCACGAGGGTGAGCAGCAGGTACCAGTTGGGGCCGTTGGTGCCTCCGGGCCGCCCGCCGTACCCGAGGTACTGGAAGGCGAGGAGGATGAACCAGAAGATCAGCGCCTCGCCCAGGAGAATGACGCCAAAGCGATGGCTGGCGCCGAGCAGTCTCCGGATCCTGGGCGGCAAACCTTCGGCTTCGGCGGGGACCCGCGGCGCGGCCGGCGGCGGCTGGGGAGCGGACATTACCTGGAGGAGAAGCCTACAGGGCGGGGCGGCGCGTGGCCGCTACGACACCGTCACGGAAACCGGGGCGGCCTGCAGGAACCAGAACTGGTGCTCCTTGATCATCTCGAGCTCGAGGACGAGGGCGCCCGCACGAGGCGCGGTGACCGTGACGGCGACGGTCACGCTCTGGCCGGCGGCAACGTTCTTCGGCAGCTTGAAGGCGTTGCTCGAGATCCAGCTGACCCGATTTGCGGCGCCGCCGGCCGAGGTGGCGAAATGGACATGGAGGTCAACCTCCGTGTAGCCGGTCGAAGGCCACGCCTCGGTCCCGTTGTTGGTGATCGAGACCGAGAAGGTTTGAGATTTGCCGGCGACCCAGGCGGTTGGAACCGTGGTCACGTTGTACGCGGCCGACCAACCGGGCGGTGCGGCGATGACAGTGATCGCCCGATATTGCTTGAACCAGAACTGATGCTCCTTGATCATCTCGGCCTCGAGGAACATCGACCCTGCGCCGGGCGGAGCCTTCACGGTCACTGTGACTGTGGCGCTCTTTCCCGGAGCGAGATCGCCAGGCAGCGAGAAAGCCTGGCTGCTGCTCCAGTACCTGCTCGCTGCGGAGCCCCCGGTCCGGCTCGAGAAATGCAGGTCGAGGTCGGTGCGGTAATACCCGGCGGACGGCCAGGTCGTGTTGCCCGTGTTGGTCACGGTTACAGGAAAGGTCTGGCTCGCCAGCAGCGTCCATGTCTTTGGCGCGTGGGCCAGGTCGTAGGTCCCTGCCCACAGGGGCGCCGCCACGGTTGTTTTCATAGGCGCCCACTGCTTGAACCAGAACTGGTGCTCCTTGATCATCTGCGCCTCGAGCACGATCGGGCCGGTCCTGGCGGGCGCAGCGAATGTGACGTTCAAGGTCACGCTGTTGCCGGAGGTCAGGTCGGCGGGCAGCGGGAAGACCTGGCTTTTCAGCCAGTAGGCCGCTTTCGCAGAACCGCCGGCGACGGTCGTGAAATGGAGGTCCAGGTCGACGCGATTGTGTCCGGTCGAGGGCCACGGGGCGCCGCCGGTGTTGGTCACGGTGACCGCGAAGGTCTGGCTTTGGCCGGCCACCCACCCGGTCGGCGCCTTGCTCAGGTCGTACGCCGCATGCCAGCCGCCAAAGTGATTCGCCAGCGCCAGCCAAAGCTCTTTGGCGGCGCCCCCGTAGTTGAGGGTCCAGATCCCCACACCTCGCAAACCGTCGCGATTGACAAGGTCGTACTTGTAGCCAAGCGACGTGGCGTCGTCCCAGAAGAGCTGTCGTGTGCAGTTCAGCGTCGTGCTGTACCAGGTGTCCCATCGCTCTTTGCCCGCGGGGTCGTTGGCGTCGCGGTGGGCGACGAAGGAGCCGGGACGAATGGAGGGATCGGTCGACTCGCCAGCCGCGTCCATGTACATGTCGCTCGTCACGGCACCGATTGGGTGCTGGTACTCGGCCGTGGCGCTCGCAACGCAGGCCTTGCGGCCGTAGTAAGGGACGCCAAAAATCACCTTGGCCGGCGTGACCGCCGACGAATACTGAGACATGATGTCGGTGTCGTTGTAGTAGTAGGAGCTCAGCGGCGAGGTTGGGCCAAGGCAGAGGCGCCCGCAGCTTGTGGGCGCGTGATAGAAGTTCGAATACTCCATGTCGTAGGCCATCACGAAGAAGGAGTCCACGCTGGCATTCAGCCCGGGCACGTCGAAGAAGCCTGCCGGGTCGCCGGCGGAGCTTGCGTAGGTGTCCACCGACAGGTAGTACGAGCTCCCGAGCGCGGATCGAAGACTCGCGATGAAGCCGGTGAACGCATGCCGGCCCCACGAAGCATCGGTCGAGTTGCACGCCTGATTGACACCCTCGTAGTCGACGTTGACGCCGTCGACCCCTTTCGCCTTCACCTGGGCGACGGTGTTCTTGATGGTGACCGATCCATGAATCAGGGCGTCGCACAACGCGTTGGGATAGGCGCCGGTGCTGTCGCTGCTGATGATCGTGAGCACCACCTTGGTGCCGTGCGCGTGGGCCGTGGCCACCAGGTTGGTCAGCTGGCTGGAGTTCCACACTGCGAGGCCGGAGTCCGCCTGATACGTGCCATTCCACAGAACGTGCAGCCCGAAGTAGGCGACGGTCGTGAGGAGGTTGAAGTTCCAGCTGGGGTATCCGTGCGTGGGGTCGCTCAGGCTGCTGCCAAGAGCAAAGCCGAAAACCTCGCGATTCGGCTTGCTGGTGACCGCGAGGGTCGTCGCCGCCGACGGCAGGGCAGCCGGAAGTGACTGCTTCGGCGCTGCGGCTTGGGCCGGGATCATCCCGAAGGTCAAGGCGCCCAGGACGCAGATCAGGAGGAGCGTTTGGCGGGGACTTTGCCGGGACATGGGCGGAGAAGGTTGCCCACTGTACTCGACGCCCCCCGGGAGCGTCAAATAAGGTTTTTCGAGTTCTCCGAGGCGCGCTCAGGCGCCTCAACCGGGCCTGAAACAACTCGTCTGCCGAGCGCTCGGATCGCCACGAGCTCGAGCGTGGCCAGGATCCAGAACTCGATGCTCATGTCGTTTTTCCAGTACGGCGAGTCGACCAGGCCGTGGACGCCCCACAGCACCAGGCTGCCTGAGACTCCCCAGAGCAGGGCGCGGTAGAAGCCGCCGCCGGCGCGCGAGTACGCCCGCCACCCCCGATACAGCAGGCCGAAGAAGATGATCGCGAACGCGACCATGCCCAGAACGCCGACCTCCACCCAGAAGGTCAGCCAGACGTCGTGCGGATAGATCTCCAGGATCGTGCCGCGAAACAGATAGTGGTAACCGCCGAGGCCGTTGCCGAAGATCGGGTGATCCCGGAGCATCGACAGCGTGTCGGTGAAGATGCTGAGCCGGCCCCGGACAGTGGTCTGGCTGTCAAAGAGATTGAACTGGCCGGCGAACCGTCTGGAAACGAGTGGCACCTGGAGAAGGACGATGACCACGACCGCAGTGCCGGCAGCGAGCCACAGGCGCTTGCGGCTGGTTGCGATGGCCACCACCGCAAGAGTGGCAATTGCGAAATAGGCACCGCGCGACAGCGTCAACGCAAGGGCCGGCGCCAGGAACGCCATCCAGGCCAGAGACATCACACGGTCCCGGCGCTGGTCGGCAAACATGACGAAACCGGCCGCCAGCGCGAATGGCGGCTCGAGATACATCGCGACCTCGGGCGAGCTCGTATAGAGCGCAGTTGGCGGTGAGCCCAGGACAAAGGTGCCCTGGATGAGGCTGACAAAAAATGCCACCACGTTGAGGGCGGCGAATATCGAGCTGCCGACGCCAAGACCAACCAGCAGGCGCCGTACCTGGCCGGGCGCCCGCAGCAGATCGATGGCGATGTAGAAGATCGCGATCGGCTCGAGGAAGTACGCGCGGTAGAGGCCAAGGGCGTGCCACCGGTCGGGTGGCACGAGGACCGCCATCGCGCCGGCGATGAGCAGCAGCACGATGGGTATGTCGTACGGAGTCCGGTTGAGCCGAAACGCCCCCTCGTGGCGCCGCCCCAGGAGATACAGAGCGATAGTGGCCAGGACGAGCAGCTCGAGCAAGGTGGTCGATATCGGCCCGTACTTCCACCGCACCACATATAGAGGAAGGCCGGCGACCGTAATCGCCAGCATCGTCGTCGCATAGCGGTCGTACGTGTTGACGGTGGCCGCTGCATCGCCTTCTGAGTTCGACGCCGGCGGCGTTGGAGTCGGCCCGCCGTCGCCGACAACGCGCTTAAACATCGATCACCGGGGCAATTGTCACACTACATCCGTGCCCAAACGGTTCCTCATCCTGACGCAGCATTTCCCCCCTGAGGTGGGCGCTGCGCAGATCCGGCTCCACGCGTTTGCCAAGCAGCTGCAGGCAAACGGCCACGAGGTGCGCATCGTGACGGCGATGCCCAACTACCCGCGCGGCAAGGTGTTTGCCGAATATCGCGGAAAGTGGCGGTCGACAGAGCTTCTGGACGGTCTGCATGTCACGAGGACCTGGATCGTTCCCGCCACCGGACGCAATGTGGTGAAGCGGTTGCTGAGCTATTTTTCGTTCGCTCTGTCGTCGTTGCCGGCCTGTCTGCGAGAGCCGCGCCCCGACTACATATTTGTCGAGTCCCCGCCGCTGTTTCTCGGGATAACGGCTTATACGTGCTCGCGGCTCCGGCGGGTTCCTTTCATCCTCAATGTCTCAGATCTCTGGCCGGCATCGGCTCGCGAGCTGGGCATCGTCCGCAACAAAACGTTGCTGTGGTTCGGTGAGCGCCTGGAGCGATTTCTGTACGCAAAGGCTTACCGGATAACGGCCCAGACGAACGGAATCCGGACCTACATCGCCGCGATGGTGGGCGCGGCCAAGGTGATGGTGCTTTACAACGGCGTCGACACCTCAGACTTCAAGCCCGACGCCGGCGCGTCGGTGCCGTGGGTCAAACCGAATGAGATCGCCTTCCTCTACGCCGGCACCCTCGGCTACGCGCACAGCTGGGACCTGATTCTCGAAGCCGCTCGTCGGTTGCGGGCGAGGCCCGAGATCGTGTTCCTCCTCGTGGGAGATGGACCGGAGAAAGCCCGGATGGTCGAGCAGGCCACGCTGCAAGGGCTCACCAACATGCGTTTTGTCGACCGCCGGCCTGTGACGGAGATGCCGGCCCTTTTCGCAGCGAGCCGCGCGACTATCGTGCCCTTGCGCAAGGGCGAGCTCTTCAAGTCCACGCGGCCTTCCAAGATCTTTCCGTCGCTCGCATGCGAGCGACCGGTCGTCCTCAGCGGCGAGGGTGAGGCGGCCGAGCTCCTGGTCGAGCATCGTTGCGGCATCGTCGTGCCGCCAGAGGACGGGCCGGCGTTTGCAGACGCGGTCGAGCGACTGGCCGACCACTCCGATGAGGCGGCCCAGATGGGCCGGCGAGGCCGCGCCCTGGTCGAGCGCGAGTACGGTTGGGACACACTGGTCGGAGCATGGCTTCGCCAACTCGCGGTCTAGAGAGGATTTGTTGACCCAGCGCGCTGGCACGCGCTCTGCGCCGGCCCAAAGCCAGGCCGGCAGCCCCATCACCTTCCTTATTTATTCGCCGTTTCCGAAGTATTCGGGCGGGCGAGAAAACTGGCTCAGCCATCTCAGCCCGAGGCTGCATGAGCGTGCCAGGGCGGTGCGCGTGATCGCATATGCCACGGACCGCCCACCGTTCCACGATCTCGACCGGTCCGGCATCGACCTCGTGGCCCTCCCTTCGGTGAGGTACTTCTACGGGGCCTTCAGCTTCCTGAACCGGGCCACTCTTGGCGCCCTCAAGTACCTGGACCTGTTCGTCCTCTACCCGATCATGGCGGCGGCCTACCTGCGGTGGAAGCGGCCCGCGGTCCTCGTGTGCATGAACCCGATCCCGGAAGGTCTCGCGGCGCTGCTCGCCGGAGTGCCGTACGTGGTGTCGGTGAGAGGCGACGTGCCCAAAGGCCTGGCGTCGCGACCTTTCTCATTTCTCGAGCGTCCCCTTCGGTGGCTCGAGCGCCTGGTTCTGCGCCGCGCGCGCAAAGTGCTTTCCAACGGCCGGGATACACAGGGGCGACTGTCGAGCGAAGGGATCGCCTCTACGGTCGTGCCCAACGGCGTTGACGTTGCCCGATTTGCCCAGGCCATCCCGGCCGGCGACCTGGGCAGGGAGCTCGTACAACGGGCAGCGGGCCGGCCGATCATCGCGTTCATCGCCACTATGGATGAGATTCATGGCGTCAACGACGCAATCGACTGCGCCGTTCAGCTGAAGGCCATGGAGGCCGGCTTTCTGCTGGCGATGGTCGGGAAGGGGGACGTGTCGGCCTTCCGCGAACGCGCCATGACGCTGGGCCTCGCGGGATCGATCGAGTTCATGGGCGAGGCGGAGTCGGTGCTCGATGTCCTGCAGCTGTCGTCGATGTTTCTCGGCCTCAGCCGCGGCAACGGCATGTCGATGTCAGCGCTCGAAGCGATGGCAGCGGGAGTTCCGATCGTGGCCAGGGACGCCCTGACCTACCGGCAGCTGATCGAGGATGACGTCTCGGGCCTGCTTGAAACCGGACCGGCGGAGCTCGCGGCCGGCTGCCTTCGTCTGCTGCGTGAGCCCGAAACCGCTCGGAGGCTGGCGACGGCGGCCCAGGCTGCGGTGCGTGAATACGACTGGCAGAAGGTCGCGGACGTCTTCCTCGCCGAGCTGGCCTAAGCAGCCACCTCTCGGGTCGCCGGCTTTCCATTCCTTTGAATGGCGGCGATGACCACGATCTCGATGGCGGCCAGCGTCCAGAACTCAAGGCTGAGGTCGTTCTTCCAGTAAGGGGAGTCGACGAGGCCGTGCACCACGAAGACCACCCACGCCGCAAACAGGCCCCACAGCAGCGGGCGGGCCATGTCGCGAGCCGAATCCACCGAACGCCAGGCTCGCCACATCAGGCCGAACAGGATGACTGCGAAAGCCAGCATGCCGATGAGCCCGACCTCGCTCCAGGTGGTGAGAAAGATGTTGTGCGCATACGGCTCGGGGTGCAGGTTCCGCGTTCGGTAGTGCGCCATCACGGTCTGGTATCCGCTGATGCCTGCGCCGAAGACGGGATGGTCGCTGAGCATCCGCAGCGTCACCTTCCAGATGGCCAGGCGAAGCGCGAGCGTGGCGTAGTGGGGATCGAGCTGATGCGCCAACCGTGCAGCGACAAAGGGGACTCGGGACAGAGCAAGCGCGCCGACAATCGCCGCCGCCAGCAACCCCAAGCGCAGCCGGAGGTCTCGAACGCTGAGCACAGCCACCAGAGCGAGGACGGCGCCGGCAAGGAGCGCGCCGCGAGACAGGGTGCACACCAGCGCGGGAAGTACAAAAACCAGCACAGCCGCCGCCATCAAGCGGCTCTGGCGGCTGTATGCGAACAGGAAGAAACCAAGCGCCACAGCCGCTATTGGCTCGAGGTAAAGGGCGACGGCGTTGGGGTTGATGCCGAATACGCCGGGAGCGTTGCTCGGGACCAGGTGGCCACCCAGATACACGCTCATGAAAGCCACGATCACCGCCAGCGAGTACACGCACGCGCTCACTGCGCCCGCGATGAGCACTGGTCTGATGTCGGCGGTCGAGCGGAGGACTGCATTCGCTACGTAAAAGATCGCCACCGGCTCCAGCAGGAAAGCGCGATAAACGCCCAGCGCGGCGCGATGGTCGGGAGCGACGAAGATCCCGATGGCGCCGGCGAGCAGGAATATCGCGATCGGAATGTCGTAGGGGGTACGCCGTGGAAGCGGCGCGTGGTGGCGCCACACGGCGACCGCGTACAGGGCGCAGCTGAGCAGGATGAGGCTCTCGAGCAGAGTAGTCGGCAGGGGACCGACGTGCCAGCGGACTATGTAGAGGGGCATCGCTGCCGCCGTGAGCGTCAGCGACCATCGAGTGAGCCGCAAAAGGTCGAGTTGTGTGGGCTTCAGGTGGCCGATATGTTAACTGCGAGCCTGGTTCCACTTACCCTCGTCGTGGTCTAGGATTCCGCTCACTGAGCGTACGCATGCACCTATTCCGCGCCGCTTTGGGCAGCTCGCCCCTGGGGCGGCAAGCAAGCGATTTGGCGCCGGTTTTGCCAAGCCCACACGTCAGCAGACTCATGAGCACGCCCCTCGTGCTTTACCGGTCCTTCGCTCAAGGTGGAGTGATCGGGGAGCACCTGTCCTGAGCGTTCACCACCGCCGGGGTCGCTGGTTGACGTTGTGGCTCCTGTCGCTGGCCGTCGCCGCCCTCGCGTCCATGAATGTATCCGCGAATGCACCAGGCGGTCAGTGGTCGCCGCCCGCCCTGACAGCTGTCGACTACCCGCGTGCCGCCTGGGTACCGGCGGCGTCGACCAACTTCACCGTCGCCAACCGGCCGCACGACTATCCGATCGACATGATCGTCATCCACGACATCGAAGGCACATACGCCAGCGCCATCAAGATCTTCCAGGATCCCAATCGTCACGGCTCGGCACACTACGTCGTCTCGGCTCACGGCCTGGTGACGCAGATGGTTTCCGAGAAGGACATCGCCTGGCATGCGGGCAACTGGGACTACAACACTCGCGCCATCGGCATCGAGCACGAGGGTTACGCGTCGAGAAACCTGTACACGATTCCCGAATACCGCACGAGCGCGGAGCTGGCGGGTTCCATCTGCTCGCGGTGGGGCGTGCCGATGGATCGAGCGCACATCATCGGCCACTACCAGGTCCCCGATCCCGATCACCCGGGGCTGTTCGGCGGTACCGAGCACCACACCGACCCGGGGCCGTACTGGAACTGGAGCCTGTACATATCGATGGCGAAGTACTACGCGAACCTCCTGCCCAGCCCGCCGCACATGGTGCTGACCGCCACGGCTTACAGCGGCGACGGCACCGCCAGCGTGAGCTGGCCGGCGGCGCGCACGTGCCACAACCCGATCGACTCGTACGTCATCGTCGCCCAACCGGGCGGGATGCAGGTGACCGTGCCCGGCACCGTCACCAACGCCGCCTTCACCGGCCTCACCAACGGCGTCAACTACTCGTTCACTGTCACCGCCCACAACTCCGACGGCCAGGACAGCGTGTCCTCGAACAGCGTCACTCCCGGGCCGGCGTGCACGGGCGCGGTCTTGACCGCCAGCCCGGCCTCGCCCCAATCCGCGGGCGGGGCGGTGCTGTTCACGGCCGCGTCAGCCACATGCTCCAATCCGCAATATCAGTTCACTGTCCAGAGCGCCAATGGAACGTGGGTGGTCCAGCAGCCGTTCGGCCACAACACCTGGACCTGGGACAGCTACACGTTCGGTCCCGGCGTTCACAGGATTGGGCTGTGGGCGAACCATGCCACCGCCGACCCCGCCGTCGCGGAGGCGTCGACGACATTGACCTACACGCTCAACGCATTCTCGATGACCGACTGGCACGCCACCTTCGACATGAGCCAGGCGCCCGTGAGCTGGGTTGCCGGACGGCGTCAGACCTTCCCGGTGACCGTGACCAACTCGGGCAGCGTCACCTGGCCGGCCGCCGGCTACGGCAGGGTCGACTTGATCCTTCATTTTGCGAAGGTTGGTGGAGGCTCGGCGACCCGGCCTCAATGGCTGAACCTGAGCGGCTTCTCGATGCCGTCGAACCTGGCGCCCGGCGCCAGCGTGACTTTCAACGCCACCATCGCCGCCCCTTCGACCACCGGCGCGCTGGTGCTCGAGGCGGACATGATCAAGGAGCACCAGTTCTGGCTCCCGCAATGGCAGCCGGTCGCCGTC
>DATARC010000077.1:0-4718 GCA_036264335.1 Candidatus Dormiibacterota bacterium | reverse complement strand
CCCGCAGCCGCCTCTGGCCGTGTCGCGGTGGCGCGAGAGCTGGCCGAGCTCCCGCAAGCGACGCAGGCCTTCGCCGAAGGCGACATCAGCTATGGCCACGCGGCGATGATCGCCAGGACGGCGGAGAAGCTCGGCGACAAGATGGAGTCCAACGCCGAGACGATCCTGGTCACTGCGGCCAAGGAGCTCGACCTCGCTCGATTGCGGCTGGTCGCGCTGCAGCTGCAGCACTGCATCGACCCCGACTCGGTGTGCGATGAAGCCAACGAGTCCCACGAGCTGCGCTTCCTGCACTTCAGCCAGACGCTCGATGGCGTCTTCTACATGAATGGACGGTTCGACTCCGAAGCCGGGGCGATCATCCAGACCGCGCTCAATGCGCTGAGTGGTCCGCCAACCCCAGACGACAAGCGCACGCCCAGGCAGCGCCGCGCCGATTCAATGGTTGAGCTGGCGCGTCAGAAGCTGAACAGCGGCACCCTGCCCGAGGTCGGTGGCCAGAAGCCGCACCTGGCGGTCACCGTCTCGATGGCGACTCTGGCCAACCAGCCGGGTTCACCGGCGGCCGACCTCGAGTGGGCATCGCCGATTCCTGCCGAGATGGCGCGCCGGTTGGCGTGCGACGCTGCGATCACTCCAATCCTGCTTGGTTCCGAGTCGGCTCAGCCCATAGCCGGGCAGACCAGCCGCTCGATCAGCGGCTCGCAGCGCAAAGCGCTGGTGATCAGAGACAAGGGCTGCCGGTTCCCCGGCTGCGACCGGCCGCCCGATTGGACCGATGTCCATCACCTCAAGCACTGGGCCGATGGTGGCAAGCACGTGATGGACAACCTGGTGCTGCTGTGCCGGCGCCATCACCGCATGGTCCACGAGGAAGGTTGGCAGCTCGTCGTCAGCCCCGCTGGGAACATCGTCGCGCTGATGCCTGACCGGTTTGCTTTCGGGCCTGTTCCGCCGTAACTGCCGGGTAGGCTTGGCCCCTACCTACAATCGATTGAGTGGCGGTTTCACAAGAAGAGACGATAAAGCGCCGGCTGCGCGCCGTTCCTGACTCGCCTGGCGTCTACCTCTTTCGAGACTCACGCACCCAGGTGATCTACGTCGGCAAGGCGCTGCGCCTTCGCGATCGGCTGCGCCAGTACTTCACGACCGGGTACGGCGAGACCGCGCGCGTCTCCGAGCTGGTCAGGAAGATCTACGACTTCGAGTTCGTGACCACCGCGAACGAGGTCGAGGCGCTTGTCCTCGAGTGCAACCTGATCAAGAACTATCGCCCCCGCTTCAACATCCGCCTCAAGGACGACAAGAACTACCTCTACCTGAAGCTGCCGGTCAAAGAGGAGTTCCCACGGGTGCACTACTCGCGACGCGTGCAGAACGACGGCTCGCTCTACTTCGGTCCTTATACGTCCGCTCAATCGCTGCGCGGCACCGTCAAGTCAATCCGGCAGCTGCTGCCCTTCAGGACCTGCTCGGATGACATCTTCAAGCAGGGCAAGGTCTGCCTCGACTTCCATATCAAGCGCTGCCCTGGACCCTGCGAGCGGCGGATCAGCGCCGACGACTACAGGGCGCGCATCCACGAGGTCGCGCTTTTCATGGAAGGCCGGTCGGACGTGCTGGTGCGTGAGCTGCACGAGCGGATGGAGGGAGCGGCCGACAAGCTCGATTTCGAGAACGCCGCTCGCTATCGCGACCAGCTGCAGTCAATCGAGAAGATCGCGGACCGGCAGAACGTGATCACCCGCAGCCGCGACGACCAGGACCTGGTCGCCTACGCGCGTCGCGGCAGCGAGGTGTACGTGGAGGTCGCATACGTGCGGCAGGGGAAGATGGTCGGCCACGACGGCCATCCGCTCGATGGCGCCGGTGAAGCGAGCGAGGCGGAGCTGCTGCGTGGCTTCGTGCTCCAGTACTACGCCAGCGCCACCCATGTGCCGCGGACCCTGGTCATCCCTGGACCCCTGGACGAGATGGAGCTGATGACGGGGTGGCTGAGCCAGAGGCGCGCCGGACCGGTGACGATCGAGGTGCCGCAGCGGGGTCGCAAGCGCGCGCTGGTCACCCAGCTGGGGGAGACCGCCGCGCAGGAGCTGGAGCAGCTGCGCATTCAGGCCGACTACGACAAGAGCCGCACCGAGCCGATGCTGGCGGCCCTGGCTGAGGCGCTGGACCTGGAGAGCCCGCCCAAGCGCATCGAGTGTTACGACATCTCGAACATCCAGGGAGACAGCGCCGTGGGGGCGATGGTCGTGTTCGAGGACGGGCGCCCGCGAAGCGATCATTACCGCCACTTCAGGATCAAGTTCGTGCCAGGGCCAAATGATTTCGCGATGCTGCAGGAGGTCCTGCGCAGGCGGCTGGAGCGGTTGGAGTCCGCGCAGCGTCGCGAGGATGCGGACATTGTCGGCGACCGCTCCTTCACGAGCCGTCCAGACCTCATGCTCATCGACGGGGGCAAGGGACAGCTGAGCGCTGCGCTCGAGGTGCTCGAGACCGCGGGTTATGCGGACATCCCGACCTTCGCGTTGGCGAAGGAGCGTGAGGAGATCTTTGCGCCGGGGCGCGCGGATCCGATCGTGCAGGAGAAGAGCTCGCCCGGCATGTTCCTGGTGCAGAGGATTCGCGACGAGGCGCACCGCTTCGCGATCACGCACCACCGCAAGGTGCGGTCCAAGAAGGCGCTCACCTCGCCACTGGATTCGGTCGAGGGCATCGGCCCCACGCGCAAGCGGGCCCTCCTGCGACACTTCGGTTCGGTGCAGGCGATCCGCGAAGCTCCCGTCGAGGACATCGTCGCGCTGGGCGTGCCCGAACGCTTGGCGCGTCGTCTGAAAGAAACCCTGTGACCTTAGTCATAGTCGGCGCTACGAACGAGCCGGATCTCGACGAAGGGGTTGGGGTGTTCGTCGACTCAGGTTTCCAGCTCGCGCGATGGCTGTCGCCATTTGACGACTCCGACGGTGTGCTGCCGCTGCGCGGTGATGGCGCAGTCGTCTTGAAAGACGCAGACGCGCGTGGGATTCGGTACGTGCTCGTGCACGTGGGGGGCAACGATGGCAAGGCGGGCGGCAGCCACGAGCGCGCGCACCATCGCGTCGACGTCGCGCAGCTGCGTGAGCTGGCGCAATCCTTGAAATCGCGCGAGCGGATGCTGATCACGTGCCTCGCCTTCGGCTTCAAGAAGGGCATCCCCGATGGCGCGGCTTGGGTGGTGGATGTCCGCATGCTCGAAAACCCTTACTGGGTGGAGGAGCTGCGACCGCTCGATGGGCGCGACGAGCGCGTGCGCGATTACGTCATCGGCCAGCCGGCGGCGAAGGAGTTGCTCGATAACCTCGAGCGCACTTTGAGCGCCGCCATCCCGCACTATCGCGACCGAGGGCGCTCGCAGCTCGTGGTCGCGTTCGGGTGCACGGGCGGCCGGCATCGCTCGGTCGCGATGGCGCGAGAGATGGCGCGGCGGCTGGAGGATGTCGAGAACGCGGACGTGGAATTTGTCGCCAGGGAGCTCGATTGACCCGAGCGCTCGTGCTTGGGGGCGCCGGGTTTGTCGGGAGCGCCGCCTGTAAGGAGCTCATGCGTCGCGGGGTCGAGACGATCGCTGCGGGCCGCAAGGACAGGCCGTACGGAGTCTTCACCAGCTACGTCGCATTCGATCGGACCGATGAGGAGGAGCTGAAAAGCGCGCTGGCGGAGACGAAGCCCGACGTGCTCCTGGACCTTGCGTGCTACCAGCCGGCCCAGGTCGATTCTGTGATCCGCAACTTCAAAGGCCAGCGTTACGTGTTCGTCTCGACCGGCGTCTATCCGTGGCTCAACGGCAAGCCCGCGCGCGAAGAGGACTTTGTGCCGCTCGAAGGCGAGCCGCCAGCCACGCTCGATTACATGGACGGCAAGCGCTGGTGCGAGACGCTGCTCGCGCGCTCGACCGGCTTCCCGTGGACGGTGATCAGACCGCCTGCCATTTTCGGACCGGCTGATCCTTCGCTCCGGATCGCCGCTTACATCCAGCGCGTCGCGGACGGAGGCCCGCTGCTCGTCCCTGAGGAGTCGTACGAGCGCCAGGCCGGCCTCGCGTGGGTCAAGGACATCGGCTACGTGTGCGCGCTCGCGTGCGACCTGCGAAATGAGACGAATCACAGGGCGTACAACGCGGCGTTTGCCGGGGTGAGCCTTCGCGACCTGATCGAAGCGATCGCCAAGGTGCTGGGCTTGCCGGCCCGGATGCATCCGGTCCCGTTCGCCGACCTGCCTCCTGACGCCAGCCCTTACGGGCCCGACCCGCGCCGTTCAGCCGGTTACGTGCTCGACCGCGCGCGCGGCGAGCTGGGTTTCGAGCCATCGGCGCTGGAGGACGCGCTGGCGGAGACGCTGGCGTGGTACCGCGTGGCGCATCCATCGCATCCGGGCTATGTGAACCGGGCCAAGGAGCTCGTCATCGCCGGCGCCTGACGCCGACCTATCCTGACCTCCATGCGCCGGCTCGCTCCCTACGCGATCGCCCTCGTTGGCGTGATTGCGATCACCTTCGCCATCGGGCTGCTCACGTCGAGCGCGAACGTACCCGGCCTGTCGGCCGTCTACCTCCTGCTCGTCCTGTGGTTGGCGGCTCGCTGGGGTCGCGGGCCGGCAGTCGTCGCGAGCATCGCGGCGTTTCTCCTCTACGACTTCTTCCTCGTGCCACCGGTCGGCACCCTCAGCGTCGAAGCGCCTGG
>DATARC010000065.1:0-3106 GCA_036264335.1 Candidatus Dormiibacterota bacterium | reverse complement strand
CACGTCCTCAGGTGCGGGGGTCGCGATCGCCCATCGGGGCGTAGGACCACCGGCACCTCGGTGATGCGCATCCCCTTGAGCGAGGCTTTGATCACCATCTCGCTCGCGAACTCCATGCCTGTGGCGCGCAGGCGCATCCTTTCGTAAGCGTCCTTCTTGAAGGCGCGCAGCCCGCAATGCGTGTCGCCCACCGGGGCGTGGAAGAAGACGCGGCTGATGAAGGTCAGGACCGGGTTCCCCACCCAGCGATGCGACCACGACATGGCACCCGGCTGGATCCCGCCCGTGAACCGGTTCCCGACCACGAGGTCGTAACCCTCGCGCAGCTTGTCGGTCAGCGGGCCGATCGCCTCGAAGTCGTAGCTGTCGTCGGCGTCGCCCATGACGATGAGCGGTCCTCGCGCGGCATCGATGCCGCCGATGAGGGCGCTGCCGTAGCCCTTCCTAGAAACGTCGACGACCCGCGCCCCGAGGTCTTTGGCGATCTTCTGCGATCCATCGGTGCTGCCGTTGTCGGCGACGATGATCTCGGCCGCCAGGCCGCCTTTCGCGATGGCGTTCTGTGCGTGCCGGATGCACTTGGCCAGGGTCTCTGCCTCGTTGAGGCAGGGCATCACGATCGAGACCTCAACGCCGGTTGGCGTCGACGACGCCTGTTTGGGCGCGCGCTGGGCAACTGACATTCCGCTAGAGCCTAACGATTGGCGCCGTTCATGAAGTCGGCGATCCAGGGTTCGACTGCGTGAGGCCGTCGAGCACAGGGGCGAACCGCCCGAACCAGTCCAAGTGTGGCCACTTGTCGATTAGGGGTCGGTTCACCGCCAGCGTCTTGGACATGAAAAACGGCAACGGGTACGGCATCCGGCGCGACTATAAGTCGCTAGCCCTAGAAAAGAAATGACCCCGACGGATCGCCTCTTGACTGCTGGTACCGGCCTTGCGGCCTGTTCCTGCTGTCTCGAACGTTTCCCTCGGGGCCGTTGCCAACAGTAAGGGCGCCTCTTCGCGGACGCAAGACAAAAAATTAGTTCGCCGCCAACCAACGATTTATAGCTTGACAACGGCCGCGTGTTAGGGCTGGAAGCGGATCAGTAAAGAATGTTCCGGCCGCCGTCCACCACCACGTCCTGGCCAGTCAGCATGTCGTTCTCAACAAATCCCATCACCGCCTGCGCCACGTGATCCGGCGTTGCGACAGCCTTCAGCGGCGTGGTCGCCGACGCAGCCTCTTCCTGCGACTCCGCTGCTTTTGGATCGAATTGCCGAAACCATCTGGTCGACACGAGACCAGGAGACACCGAGTTGACCCGCACGTCAGGTGCAAGCGCAACCGCGAGAGCGCGGGTGAGCTGGAGCACGCCGGCCTTGGAAACCGCATACACGATCGATGAGCCCGTCGCACGGTGGCCGGCGATGGATGCGATGTTGACGATGGCGCCGCGTTTCTTTCGAAGCTCAGGCGCGGCCTCGCGGCAGCAGTAGAACGTGCCCTTCAGATTCACCTTCAACACGCCGTCCCATACGTCATCCGTGAGAGCGTCGAGGTCTGGGTGGGCGATGAAACGCGTGGTGCCGGCGTTGTTGATCAGGACATCGAGGCGGCCGTAGCGATCCTTGACGGCAGCGATCATCGCCTTGACCTCTTCCTCGTTGGAGACGTCGGCCTGGTGGGCCATCGCGTCAGAACCGATGACGATGAGCTCTGCGACCGTGGCGCGCGCATCCTTGTCGGACCGCGAGTAGTTGACGACCACGGCTTTGGCGCCGGCCTTCGCGAGGCGCAGGCAGACGGCGCGGCCAATACCGGTGCCACCGCCGGTGACGAGGGCGACTCGGCCTTCCAGGTCCATGCGAGACTAGAGCCTAAGCCATGCCGCTGGGTCTCACCGCCGCGCACAAGGTCATCGAGAACGCCCACGCGAAAGCGACGCAGCTGGGCATCAAGGTGACCGTCGCCATCGTGGACGACGGCGGCCATCTCAAAGCCCTGGGCCGCATGGATGGGGCAATCCCGCTCTCTCCCCAGCTGGCGGAGGCGAAGGCGGTTGGGGCCGCGATGTTCGGGCGCGACGGCGAAGCCCTGGCGAAGATGGCGCAGGACCGGCCTGGATTCTTCGCCGCCGCCGACAGGCTCGTTCGCACGCCGCTGATACCGGGACTCGGATCCGCCCTGATCGTGGAGGACGGGATTGTGATCGGCGCCGTCGGCGTCAGCGGCGGCCGCCCTGACCAGGACCTGGAGTGCGCCCAGGCGGGCCTAAGCGAGCTCTAGCGCCCTCAGCGCCTCGTAAACCGCTCCCGTCCGCGTCAACCGGCTCGCGTAAAGCACCAGCGCATCCGACCGCCACGGCTTGAGGCGAGGGAGCGCCGGCAGCTCGGGCAACTTCGCACCGTCGCGCGCTCGCGCCCGAGCAAGCGTGAGGTGGGCCTGGTAAGGCCTCGACTCGGCCGGCAGTCCCGCCCGCGCGCATTCCTGTTCCACCTGGGCAGCGAGCGCGGCTGCCCCCTCCCTCCCGTTCCGCAGACCAATCCACACGACGCGCGCGGCGCGGCCTCGCCCGAACGTGCCCACCTCGCCAAGCTCGACGTCAAATGCCCCAAGAGGTCGAAGCGCAAGAGTATCAGCGACGGATGTGAGCAGCGCTCGGTCGATGCTGCCGATGAACCGGATGGTCAGGTGAAGGTTCTCGTTCGGCGTCCATCGGAAATCGGGCGCCGTTTGCACGCAGGCCCTCAGGAATGGCGCCAGCTCGCCACGTTGCGGCTCGGGCACCGGCAGCCCGAAGAACGCGCGAACCTTCAGCGGGCGCGGGCCTTCTTCTTCCAGTTCTCCTGGGCCCATTGGCTGGGGCGAGTGGGGCGCCAGCCGAAGCGCGCGCTGACCGAGTCAATGCCGTCCGCGATGTTGTCGAGCTGCAGCGTGTTGATCTCGTCAGGGGTCACGATCGGGTTGGAGAGCATGGCTTCCATCGCCATCGCACCAGGAATGAGGAGCGCGGTCGGTAGCTTCATCTTGGGCTTCTTGATGCCGCGCGCCTGGATGAACCAATCGAGCATGGACTCGAAGGTCACCACCTCCGGTCCGCCGAGCTCGACGATAGTGCTC
>DATARC010000010.1:0-5109 GCA_036264335.1 Candidatus Dormiibacterota bacterium | reverse complement strand
TCATGCGCGGCCATCTCCACCGAATCGTCGAGGGGTGAAAGCTCCGCGACGCCGCGCCGTCTGAGCGCGCTCAGCATCAGGTGATCGGCCAGGTGCGGGTTCTTCGGCAGCAGCGAACCGTGGAGATAGGTGCCTAGCACTCCGCCCTGCACGTAGCCTTCGCCGCCGTCGCTGCCGTTGTTGCCAAAGCCAAGCCTGACCCTGCCGAGCGGCTTGGCCGTCGGCCCAAGGAAAGTTCGGCCGCTGTGGTTTTCGAAGCCGACGAGCGTGCTGGGCGTGATGCCCTCGATCTGGGCGTCGACGACGACATCGCCGATGAAGCGCTTCTTACCGGCTTCGGTCCTGACGTCGATCAGGCCGATGCCGGGGAACCGCTCGCCCTCTGCGGTCTGGTAGTAGTGACCGAGAAGCTGGTATCCGCCGCAGACGGCGAGCACCGCTGCACCCGCGTCAACCGCGCGCTCGAGCGGGGGTTGCTTGTGCTCGATGAGGTCCTCGTATACGAGCGCTTGCTCGCGGTCCTGACCGCCTCCGAAGAAGAAAACGTCCACGTCCTCCATGTGTTCGGTGGTGCCGCGGCCCAGCTCGATCAGGCGCGCGTCGTAGCCGCGCCATTCCGCGCGCTTGAGCAGGGTGAGGATGTTGCCGCGGTCTCCGTAGATGTTCATGAGGTCGGGGTATAACCAGCCGACGGTGAAGGTTTGCTTGCGATTTGATTGCTTTGCCACTTGCCTAAGTTTCCCAGTAGGGCTTCGCCCAACCGCGCCTGACCAGCTCGGCGCGGAGGTCGAGCATGGCCGTGTACGTGCAGAGCAAGTGCGCGGTTTCACCCTCCGGCGTCGCTTTGACGAGGGCGTCGAGGGCCCTGCCGGGTTCCATCTCCGGGGAAGAAGCCCCGACGCCGGCGTATTTGAGCCTGACGGCCAGGTCGTTGGCCCGGTTGCCTGCCGGAATGAGCGCGTGCGCCTTGCCCTGAAGGCGCTCGAAGTCGACGTCCCAGATCCAGGACACGTCGGTGCCGTCGGCCTTGCGGTCATTCAGGGCGATGAGGAAGTTGTTGCCTTTGGCGAGGTCGACTGCTGTGCGTAGCGTCTCGTTGAAGCCGGCAGGGTTCTTGGACAAGACGAGGTTCAGGTGCCGGCCGCGGAACTCCATGCGCTCCTGCCGGCCGAAGGCGGCGCGAAAGTTCTGCAGGCGCTGGGCGATGTACTCGGGCTCGAGGCCCAGGGTGATGCCGGCGGTGTAGGCGGCGAGCACGTTGTAGGCGTTGTAAAGACCGCCGAGCGGGAGCGCGATTCGTTGATCCGTGACCTGGTGTGCCTTAACCGGCTGGTTTGGCGCGCTGTTGTCACCTGTGTAATTCGCGTTCGTGGAGTGCACCGTCATGGCGATGTTGTCGAATCCATCGAGCTTGATCTTCTGTGCCGAGATCTCCGGGATCGGACGCTGGAAGTCGCCGTTGGGGCAGCGGTAGACCCCATCGTGGCCGACGTAGACCGCGTCGAAGATGAGGCTTGCGCCGCAGCGCGGGCAGGTCCGCGCGTCGGCGGCGTGCGGCAACTCGTGCTCGGCCACGGTGGTGTCGTCGAGGCCGAACCACAGTGGTGGGTCGTTTAGGTTCGTGCCGATCTCGGCGACGCGCGGGTCGTCGGCGTTCAAGAGAGCTGTGCTGCCAGTGGGAAGGTTGGTGAGCGCGCCTTCGATCTTTTTCGCGATCGATTCGAGCTCGCCGTAGCGGTCGAGCTGGTCCCGGAACAGATTGAGCACGATTGCGGCCTTGGGCTGGATCTCGTCGATGGCTTTTGGGAGGCTGGCCTCGTCGATCTCGAACACGCCCCAGTCGGCGCGTATGTGCCCGCTGCCGCCTGCGCTCTTGAGGGCAGCGGCGGTGATGCCGAAGATGAGGTTGGCGCCGGATCTGTTGGAGACGACGCGGTGCCCCGCGCCTTCGAGTAGCCAGCTGATGAGCCGGGCTGTGGTGGTCTTGCCATTGGTGCCGGTGACGACTATCGACCCGAATTTCAGATCCCTCGAGAGCTTTCGGAGGACATGGGGATCGATGAGCCGCGCCACGTCGCCCGGCAGGGTGGTGCCGCCGCCCCGCCCGCTGATCCTCGACACGGCCGAGGTAGCCTTGCCCGCCCAGACGGCCGTCCACAGAGCAGCGCCGGAGTAGGCGCCTCGCCATGACGAGATCGGTGCGCCTGATTGGGGTTCGGGCTCGTGGACGTCGGGAGTGGTCACGCCCACGTCCCCACCGAATGCGTGACAGCAGTCCAGCCGACGACCCGCTCGGCCGCATGTCGGGCGGATCGCTCGTCCGGGCAGCGGGCGAAGAACGCGGAGCCGCTGCCCGTCATCTGCCATCCCGTGCCAAGGTGCCTTGCAAAATCGCTCACTCGCGGGTCGACATTCCCGGCTGCCTTGCTCAGCTGGTTTTCGCCATCTCCATTCACCTCATCCCACGCGCCGTACACGCTGGCGGTTGACAGCTCGATGCCGGGCCATGCGATCGCGAACCAGGCGGGCACGGCCGTTATCGCCGTGATCCGGTCGCCACGACCCTCAGCGAGAGCCGCGCCGCCCTTCAAGAAAAAGGGCACGTCTGCGCCGATTGCAGCGGCGACGGTGGCGAGGTCGGCACTGATGTCGTGAATTGCTGCGAGCCCCCTGAGCGCCGCCGCTGCGTCCGAGCTGCCGCCACCCATGCCTGAGCCAGGAGGGATGCGCTTGTCGAGATGAAACGCCGTCGGCAGCTCACGACCGGCGACGGACTCGAGCGCCTGGTGGGCCTTGCGCACCGAGTTGTTGTTGGGGTCGATGCGATGCGGGCCGGAGATGGTCATGGTGCTCTGGTCGGCGCGCTTCAGCTCGAGGAGGTCGTGGAGCGCGACCGCCTGGATGTGGGTGCGCACCTCGTGGTAACCGTCATCCGTGCGCGACAACACCGTCAGATCGAGATTGAGCTTGGCGCGCGCCGGCACGACCAGTGTCACCCTCTGATCGGACGCAGCTTCTCTCGGTATGCGACCGCTCGATCGCGATAATGCTGCGCCGTGATTCCGACCCAGTTGCCGGAGGAGCCGTCGAGTGCCTTCTTCACGGCGGCTGGGACTCCGGCCGCCATGTGGCCGGCGGGCACCTCGCTGCCTTCGCCAAGCACGGCCCCGGCTGCCAGCAACGATCCCTTACCCAGCCGGCTGCGCTGCAGCATTGTCGCGCCCATCCCTACCACCGCACCCTGCTCGACGACACACCCTTCCAGCAATGCGGAGTGACCGACGCTGGCGTTTTCTTCGATGAGAGTCGGAAGATTTTGAGAGCAGTGGATGACGGCGTTGTCCTGGATGTTGGCGCCGGCGCCCACCTTGATCTGGGCCTCATCGCCACGCAAGACCGCGCCAAACCAGACGCTTGCGCCCGGACCGATGTCAACGTCTCCGATGAGGATTGCGGTCGGTGCGATGTAGGCGTCGGGATGGACTGATGGCCGCTTGCCGCCGAGCTCGAACTCCACTGACCTCTATAATCCTAGCTTCGGGCTCTCGTTCAACCTCTCGCCTCTTGACCCACCTGGAGTAATCACATGGCTAAGCGAACGGCCTCCGCAAAGAAGCAGGCGCGCTCCGGCGTGCGCCGAGCGCTGCGCAATCGCGCCGTGCGTTCAGAGGTCAAGACCAAGGTCGTGAAGGCACGGCGTACCCTCGTCGGGGGACCCGTTGCCGAATCCGAGCGTTTCGCGATCGCGCTCGAGGCAATTCAATCCCTGGATCGGGCGGCTTCAAAAGGCGTCCTGCACCGAAACAACGCCGCTCGGCGGAAGTCGCGGTTGGCGAAACAGCTTTCCAAGCTGGCGGTGTCGGCGGCCGCCTCTCCTGCGGCGGGCGCGGGCAAGGGCAAGAAGGCCCCAACCGCCGCCGCCAAGCCGGCGGCCAAGGGTGGAGCAGCCAAGCCGGCGGCCAAGAGTGCCGCTCCAGCGGCGTCAACGAAAAAGAAGTAGGTTTCTTCGACTCCCTCAGAGTCGGGCGAGCAGGACGTCCAGACCGAGCTCGGCGTCGATCTGGCCGGACTTGACCTCCCACTCGTAGTCACGAATCGCCCTCAGGGCAGCCTCCAACCGTTCGGGGTCGGCATCCTTGGCGGCGTCGAACGCCTTCTGTATGACGAAGCGGTGCTCAGACATCTTTTCCTGCACGTCGGCCAGCGATTCTCCACGGTCCTGCCGCGCACGGACCTGAAGCACAAGCGCGACATGGCGTGCCATGCGATAAGCCACCGAGGTCGGCTGCAGCCCGCCGCGCGTGAGACTCCTGGCGATTTTCAGTGCGTCGGCGGTCGGGTGCGGAAGGAGGTTGTCAGTGAGCTTGAAGATCTCGTCCTCACGCCCTCCGGCAAGGAGCTCCGCGACCGCTTCGGTCGTCAGCTTCGCGCCTGATGCCTTGTAAGCGGCCAGCTTGGTGAGCTCGGAGTCAACGATGCTGAGGTCGGGCGGTGTCACTCGCACGACCTGGGCCGCAATCGCAGGCGTCAGGCCATGGTCGACTGCCCGCTTCGCGGCCCACTCGCCGAGCGCTCTGCCTTTCAGGGGCGCCATCTCCTCAACCGATCCGCCGGCTGCCATGACGGCCTTCGCCAACTTGCCGGCCGCGGACACCCGCCCAGCCACAGTGATGAGAAGGCGAGTGGTGGGCGGTATCTCGGCCAATGCCGGGGCGAGCCCGTCCGCGCGGGTGGCGAGCGCCATCCGCGCGTACACGACACGGTAGGGATCCAGGAACGGCGCCTGCAGGATCGCATCCCGCAACCTCGAGGGTGTCAGACCCTGACCCTCCAGGGTGTCTGCTCCAAAGTCCGACACCAGCTCTTTGCTCCAGTCGTCCACCGTCGCGCGTGCCCTCTCGTCGACCAGGAACCGCTCCTCGCCGTGCAGCAGCAGAACGCCCCGTCGCGGTGCCTTTCCCTTCCCCATGCGCTCGATCGTAGCTGCGACCCTCAGTCGAGTCACATGGTCAGCGTGATGGTGCCCTCCTGGTCCGTGCGAAGAACGGTTGGCGGAAAACCGGTGGCAAGGCGGCCGGTTGACCGCGATGCGACCAGCTGCGCTTGCGG
>DATARC010000163.1:0-2002 GCA_036264335.1 Candidatus Dormiibacterota bacterium | reverse complement strand
CTGGAGCATCAGCGATCGCTGCGCCACGACATCCAGCGCTGACGTCGGCTCATCCATGATCACCAGGTCGGGCGTGAAGACCAGGGCCATCGCGATCATCGCCCGCTGCCGCATGCCCCCGCTCAGCTGATGCGGATAGGAGTCAAGGTGCACCGGATCGATGCCCACCAGGCGAAGCACCTCCTCCGACCTGGTGTGGATCCTTGACGCGGAGCTCCGTTCGTGAGCCTCGATCGCATCCTTGAGCTGAGCCCGAATTGTCATGACCGGGTTCAGCGCATTCATCGCGCTCTGCATCACCACTGAGTAGTCGCGCCACCTGACATGACGGAGCTCTGACTCGCTCAACCTGACCATGTCGGTGCCCTTGAAGATCACGCTGCCCGACGCGATCTCCGCCGGCGGGCTCAACAGGCGCGCAATGGCAAACAGCAATGTCGACTTCCCACAGCCGGATTCGCCAACGATGCCGAGGAACTCCCCTTTTCCGACCTCGAGGCTCACGTTGTCGACGGCGCGCACCCTTCCGCGCTCGGTCACGTAGTCGACGTTGAGGTTCCTGACATCCAGCACCGAGGCGGTCGATATCACCGCGCTCTCCGCCGTGCGGGCCTCAAAGCCGGGTTGCCGATCTCGTCGAACGCGTAGTTGAGCAACGCGAACGCGGCGCCCAGCATCGCGATGCATATGCCGGGAGCCACGACCCACAGTGGAGAGCCGGCGAGAAGCGCGCCGTTGTTCTCGGCCCAGTAGAGCATGGTCCCCCAGCTCAGCTCGTTGACGTCGCCGAGCCCGATGAACTGAAGACCGGCCGCCGCCAGCACCGCATACAGAGCAGCCCCCAGGAAGATCGCAACGATCAGCGAGGTCATGTTGGGCAGGACCTCGAACACGATGATGTAAATGCTTCGCTCGCCGCGCGCGCGAGCGGCCTCGAGAAACTCTCGGTTGCGCAGCGAGAGGGCCTGCGAACGAAGCTGTCGTGCGCCGTACGACCAGCCGGTGATCACGATCACCGCGATCAGGACCGCCACGCCTCCGCTGTTGGCGTAGGCGGCGACGACGATCATCAACGGGAGGGTCGGAACCACCAGAAAGACGTCCGTGAAAAGGTTCAGGACGTGATCCCACCAGCCGCCGAGATATGCGGCGGACACGCCGATCACCACCGCGATCAACGTGGCCATGAAGCCCGCGATAAGCGCCAGGATCAACGACTGCCGTGTGCTCCAGACCAGCTGCGAGAAGATGTCCTGGCCGTTGCCGGTCGTGCCCAGGAGGTGCGCCGGTGAGGGTGGAAGGATCTGCTGAAACTGAAGCGAGTTGGGGTCGTAAGGCGCGATCACAGGAGCGAAGACCGCCACCACTGTGAAAATTCCGATCAGGACCACCCCGGTCATGGCTTTGCGGTTGCCGACAAGCGATCGGCCTAGAGTGCCGAGGACGCCGGCCCGCGATGAGACCGCGGGCGCCGCGTGCGGCGGCTGGTCGGACAGGATCCGGATTGCCATCGGGCCCTAACCTGCTTCCCGCGTTCGCGGGTCCAGCCAGGCAGTGACGAAGTCAGCCGCGAGCACGGCCACGAGCACCGCGACGGTGATCAGCAGGAACAGGGTTTGCATCAGGGCGAAGTCCTCGCTGTGGACCGCCTGCAGCAGCGTGAAACCAAGCCCTGGATAGTTGAATACGATCTCCACGAGCAGCGCTCCGCTGATCACGAAGCCCAGCGACATCGCGAAGCCCGTCAGATTCGGGAGCACCGCGTTCCGCCCGGCGTACATCAGCATGATGCGCACGGGAGAGAGGCCTTTGGCCCTGGCCATCTTCACGTAGTCCTCGGCCAGGGTTGTGATCATGGTGTTGCGCATGGTGAGGATCCACCCGCCGATCGATGTCACCACGATGGTCAGCGCCGGCAAGAACCCATGCCAGATGACCTCCCCGGCGAAGGACCACGACAGGTTGATCGACGAGGTCACGTCGTAGGCAAAGCCAACGGGGA
>DATARC010000124.1:0-1923 GCA_036264335.1 Candidatus Dormiibacterota bacterium | reverse complement strand
CCACCCCTCGCGTCTCTTAGAGTAAGTACTCATGGAGTATCGAATCGAACAGTTGGCCCGCACCGCCGGCGTGGCCGTCGATACCATCCGCTTCTACCAGGGCAAGGGGTTGCTCGACGCCCCCCGGCGCGACGGGCGCGTCACCTGGTACGGCGACGGGCACCTGGAGCGCCTCCGCCGCATCCGCGATCTCCAGCAGCGCGGCTTCACCCTGACCGTGATCCGGCGATTCCTCGCCGGCGAGCTCGAGGCCTCCGACGAATCCCTGGTGGCGGCGGTGACGCGGCCCACCTCACCGCAGACCCTCACCCTGGCCGAGCTCGCCGACCGGAGCGGCGTCGCGGCGCCGCTGCTCAAGAGCCTTGAAAAGGCCGGCCTCCTGGTCCCGATCGAGACCGACGACGAGCCTCTCTATCCAGCCGAGGATCTCGAAGCGATCGCCGCGGGCATGCAGCTGATTGCGGCCGGGGTTCCGCTCACGGAGCTCATGGACGTGGCCAAGGACTACTCGGCTGCGGTCGACCGGACGGCACGCGCAGCAGTCGAGCTGTTCGACCACCACGTGCGCGAGAGAATCCAGTCGGAGGGCGGCGACGCGGATGCGGCCGAGCACACTCTGCTGGAGCTTTTCAACCAGCTGCTGGACGCCAGCGGCACTCTCGTGCGCCACCACTTCCAGCGCACCGTCCTTCGCGCGGCGCGGGAGCACATCGAGAGAACGGCGAAGTGATTGCCGCCACCGCAGTGCGCAGCTGGGAGCTGGACCGGACGCCTGACCTGGTGGACCTGGTCAGCGCCGCCCGCGATGCAGGCCACGAGGTGCTCCTCATCGAACGGCCGATGCCAGACGCTGTCAGCGTCGCCGCCCTCGGTCGCGTTTACGACATCGTGGCAGCGCGGGGTGGCGTTGCGCTCGAAGCGGCCGCCGGGAACGTGATCGACTTCGAGCCGGGCGACGACAGGCTTCACGCGGCGTCGCGGCTGTGGCGCCGCCTGCGCGAAAGCATCGCTCCCGGGGGGCCGATCGGGGCCGGCCCGATCGCGGTCGGCGGCTTTGCATACCGGCCGGACAGAGACCCCGGCGGGCCGTGGTCAGGGTTTCCGGCGGTGCTCCTTCGCGTGCCGGCGCTTGCCGTGACGAGGGTTCGTGGACGCACGTTCGCGACTGCGGCCGTCCCGGGCGCCGAGGCTTTGCTCGAGCTGGCACCGACCGGATTGCGAGCGCCCGCAGCCCGGCGGCTGGAGGTCACCTCCGTTCGCAACCCGGTCGCGTGGACAGCGGCGGTCGAAAGCGCCGCCAAGCGGTTGCAGGCGGGCGAAGCCGCAAAGGTGGTCCTGGCCCGTGAGGTGATTGCACGAGGCGACGGAGTCGTCACCGCTGGCAGGGTCGCCCGCTCGCTGCGCGCCGCTTACCCGTCGTGCTTCACGTACCTGGTGACAGGCGCCGACGGCACCGCTTTCGCCGGCGCCTCCCCCGAGCTGTTGATCCGACGCTCCGGAGCTCGAGCCTATGCACAGCCGATGGCCGGCTCGGTCGCGCGCGGGGCGAGCGACGCCGAAGACGATCGCCTTGCGCGGCAGCTGATCGCGAGCGCGAAGGACAACGCGGAGCACCGGATCGCGTCGCAGTTCGTGGCTGATGCCCTTCGAAAGTTTTCTCGCAGCGTCGAAGCTCGCGAACCGGAGGTCGTGCGCTTCACGAACATCCAGCATCTCGCGACCACGATCACGGCCGAGCTCAAATCGCCACCGGCCGAGGCGCTGGACCTGGCCGCCGCCCTTCACCCCACCCCTGCCGTCGGTGGCTGGCCACGGCCCGCCGCCGAGGCGCTGATCGACGAGCTCGAGGGCCTCGAACGTGGTTGGTACGCGGGCGCGGTCGGCTGGACCGATGGGCAGGGCGACGGCGAGTTCGCAGTAGCC
>DATARC010000132.1:0-18113 GCA_036264335.1 Candidatus Dormiibacterota bacterium | reverse complement strand
TGCAGGCCGACGACGCGGTGCGATTCCTCCGCGAGGCCGCCCAGCTCCCGCATCTCGCCCAGCACCGCCAGCAGCCGGCCCGTCCTCGGCCGGTCGCCGACCGCAGCAAATGCTGCGAGCATCGATTCCGGGCTGGCGTTGTACGCGTCGTCGACCACGATGAAGCCGCCCGGCGCCTTGATCTCCTGCAGCCGGTGCTCGACGGTCACCTCGGACAACGCCTCCGCGCCAACCTCCAGCGGGACTCCCGCGAAGTCGGCGGCGGCCAGCGCCGCGACTGCGTTGAGCGCTTGGTGACGCCCCTCGAGGCCAAGACGCACCTCGGTGCCGCGCACCGAGAACGTCGATCCGCCATCGGCAAGAGGCCGATAGCCCTCGGCACGGTAGTCGCCTTTGACAAACCCAAAGCTCTTGACCCCTGCCGGGGTCATGCCCGACAGCTCGTCGAAGTACTTGTCGTCAGCGTTGAGAACCGCCAGGCCCGATTCCGGCAGACCCTTGACCAGCTCGCCTTTGCTTGCCGCCAGCTCGTCCTGTGACTTGAAGAACTCGATGTGCACGATGCCGATGTTGGTGATGATCCCGATCGAAGGCTGCGCGACGGCCACGAGGCGAGCGATGTCGCCAGGCCGCTGCAACCCCATCTCGAGCACCAGAGCCGTGTGCTCGGGCTCCAGGCGGAGCATGGTGAGAGGCACGCCGGTCTCGGTGTTGAGGTTGCCCGAGGTGTGCAACACGTTGTAGCGGCGACCGAGCGCGGCTGACACCAGCTCCTTGGTCGAGGTCTTGCCGTTGCTGCCGGTGATGCCGACGACCAACGGTTGCACCCGGTCAGTAGCGAAGCGCGCCAGTGCATTCAGCGCATCCCAGGTGCTCGTCACCAGCACCTGGCCGACGCCCGGGACCGATTCCATGCGGCGCTCCACGATGAGGAGCCCGGCGCCGTGAGCGATGGCATCCGGCACGAAATCGTGTCCGTCCATCTCGGCGCCCTTGAGCGCGAAGAACACGCCTCCCTCGACGACCTCGCGCGAGTCCGTGTGAAACGAATCGAACGCATTGCCGACAAACGTGCCGCCAATCTGCCCGCCGGCCGTGGCCCCCAGGATCTCGAGGAGGGTGAACCTCATCTACCTAGTTTGTAACGATGGGCGCGCCGAGGCGGCACGCGGGCTGACCGGGGCAGCTATGAGCGGCTCGGGGCGATGTGCCAGTCGGTGACGATGGCCTGCGCGATCTTCTGCCAGATCGGAGCCGCCGTGATGTAGCCGTCGTTGAGCGTCCAGTCGAGGTTGCTGCCAGGAGCGTGCGGCTTCCTGACGACGACGATCATCGTGAAGCGCGGGTGGTTCGCGGGCAGGAAGCCGACGAATGAAGCCCACACGTTCAGGGTGTACTTGCCGTTGACCGGTATCTGCGACGTGCCCGTCTTGCCCGCCTGGTTGAGCTCAAAGCCGGGCACCCGCGAGGTAAAGCCCGAGCCGTTCTGAACGACTGCCTCCATCATCGCCGTCATCTTCTTGGCGGTGGCGGCGGTCACGACCTGGCGCTGAGGCATCAACATCACCGGGTTGATCTTGTTGCCGATCCGCTCGACCACGTGCGCGGGCGCGTACTTGCCACCGTTGGCGATCACGTTGATCGCCGCCAGCATCTGCACCATGTTCACGTCGATGCCCTGGCCGAAGGCCGTGGTCGCGTACTGGGAGTCGGCGAGCTTGCCAGCGCTGGGCAGCGGCACGAAGTTCTCGCCGGCGACGTCGACGCCGCTCGGCTGGGTCAGGCCGAAGGTCTGCAGGTACTTGTAGAAGGACGCGTGGCCCTCGGCCAGCATCGCTTTCATCGCGCCGACGTTGAGCGAGTGCTCGAGGACGTACGTGTAGTTGATCTTCCCGTGGTTCGCGCCGTCCCAGTCCGCGATCCGGTAGCCGCCGATGTACAGCGCGCCCGGGTCGTCGATGATGGTGTTCGGCTTGATCTTGCCGGCGTCGATGGCACCGGCCAGCGTCACGACCTTCATCACCGATCCTGGCTCGTACGTGTAGCCGAGTACGTTGTCCTTGAAAAGCGCCGTGGGCGTGTGGGTGAAATTGTTGGCGTTGTAGCTGGGGTAATCGGCCCAGGCGACGATGCCTCCGGTCTTTGGGTCCATGACCAGCACGCTGCCGCTTTCGCCCTTTGCCTTCTTGACGCCTTCGGCCAGGGCTTGCTCGGCCTGGTACTGGATGTTGGCGTCGAGGGATGTCACCAGGGCGGCGCCTGGCACCGGGTCCTGGTGCACGTGTGTGCCGAGGACGATCTCGCGATTGGCGAGGTCGCGATAGCTGGAGATGTACCCGGGCGTGCCGGCAAGCACGTTCTGGTAATCGGCCTCCAGACCGTACTGGCCCTGGCCGTCATAGGTGACGAAGCCGAGCAGGTTGGCTGCCAGCGACAGATTTGCCGAGATGCTGGGCAGGTAGGAGCGCTGCTGCTCCTGTTCGAGCCCGACGCCCGGCAGCCTCATGGCGGTCAGCCGATCAGCTTTGGCCTTGGAGAACCGCCGCAGGATGTAGGCGAACTTGCGGGGGGAATTGAGGATGTCCATAACCGAGCTGCGGTTGACGCCGAGCACTGACGAAAGAGCGGTTGCCACCTGGTCTCGCTGCGCTGCCGGGATCTGGTCGGGCGAAACGAAAGCCGAATAGACGGTGGTGTTGACGACCAGCTGAACCATGTTGCGGTCGTAGATCGCTCCGCGCGTCGCCGGCAGCTCGACGAGCTCGCGGTACTGCGCGGCGGCCTGTTGAGAGAGCTGGCTGTGGCGCAGCACCTGCCAGTAGGCAAGCCGCGACCAGACCACGCCGGACAGCAGCAGGGCGACGCCGAGCATGCAGAAGATCCGCAGCCGGGTTGAGGTGGCGCGCTCGAGGCGTCCGGGGGGTCTGAAACCGAAGACCCCTGCCGCCATCAGCGGCCGGCAGCCATGACGTTTTGGGCGCCCACCACCCTGTCGACGATCGCGGCCATCATGCGCTGCCACAAGGGGGTGGAATCAGAGGGGGCGGCGCCGATCGGCGCGGACAGGTTGATCGCCACCTCCTGGGTGTTCACAAACTTGGTGGGCGACGTACGCACCATTCCGCTGTGGGTCGCCGATTGCTGAACTGAGGCCGGGGCGTGCTGCGTGACCTCCTGATAGCGCAGCTGGTCCTGGGCCGCGAGCAGCTGGCGCTGCTGGTCCTGCAGCCGTGCGATCTGATAGGACGAAGCAGTGATCTGCGCGGCCAGGGCGAGGTAGAACAGCCCGCAGATCACGACCGCGCCAAGGCCGAGGTACGCGTGGCCGAACGCATTCAAGTGCAAGCGCTTCGCCGTCGCGCTGCTCGCCACCTGAACGAAACCACGCGTGCGCCGTCGCCGCCGGGCGGGCACGTGCTGCACGCCGGCGGTGCCCAATCGGCGCCGCTCCAGTATTCGGGTTGATATCAAAACGTGTGCCTCATCTTTTGCTTGGACGTTGTCTTGGACGATTGGTGAAACGTGTGGTGCCTGGTGACCGGAGGGGTTGGCCGGCCACCAGGACTTGTGGAAGGGGGGAAACGCGCGACTGCTTAGAGTTTCTCCGCCACCCTCAACTTCGCCGATCGAGCTCGGGGGTTGGCCGCCACCTCCTCATCGGAAGGGCGGACGGGGCGGCGCGTGATGATGCGAAGGGTTGCCCGGTGGCCGCAGGTACAGACTGGCTGCTGGGGTGGGCAGATACAGTCCTTGGACTCGACGTTGAAGAATGACTTCACCAAACGGTCTTCCAGTGAGTGGAAGCTGATCGTCGCCATACGACCACCGGGTTTAAGTGTCATAAGAGCTGCCTGCAGTCCTGCCTCGATCTCGCCGAGCTCGTCGTTGACGGCAATCCTCAGTCCCTGAAACGTCCTGGTCGCGACATTGATGTCGCGGGGCCAGGCCTTCCTCGGGATCGCGGCCTCCACCGCCTGGGCGAGGTCGCGGGTGGTGCGGAGCGGGCGGCGCCGCACCATGAATTGCACGATCCTGCGCGCCCACCGCTCTTCGCCGTAGCTCCGAAGAATGCGCTCAATCTCAGAGGGCTCGAACGTGTTGACGATCCGCTCGGCCGTGAGCTCGGTTGTTACATCCATACGCATGTCAAGCGGTCCCTCGCTGCGAAAGCTGAAACCGCGTTCGGGAGCGTCAAGCTGGGTGCTGGAGATACCGAAGTCGAAGAGGATCAGGTCGGCGCCACCGAAACCAGCCTGTTCGGCAATCGCGCCGAGGTCGCTGAAACGTCCGTGGGCCATGGCCACCGCAGGCCCGAACTGGGCCAGCGCGGCCTGGGCGGCTTTGACTGCTTCGGGATCGCGGTCGATCCCAAGCAGCCGGCCACCCGGAATGATTCTCTCCAGGATCAGGCGGGCGTGGCCCGCCTGCCCGACCGTGCAGTCGATCGCGACTGCACCCGGTCCGGGCTGAAGCAGCTCTATTACCTCTTGTGAAAGTGCGGGTTGGTGCGGGCTCAGCGGCCTGAGATCACCCTGTCAGCGGATTCGGTAAAGCGTCCTTGCGCGTCGGCGCTGTAGCTGTCCCATTTGGCCTCTTGCCAGATTTCGACTCGAGACCCGCTCCCGATCACCACCACCGATGATGGGGAGCCGATCTCCGCCAATTTGCGCTGCTCCGGACGCAGGATGATCCGCCCCTGGCCGTCCGGCTCGAACGCCTCCGACAGCGAATACAGCGTCCGGGCCAGCGCTCGCTGGTCGCTGCTCGGCAGCGGGCTGAGCAGGCTTTCCGCCAGCGAGGCCCACAGGTCCGGCGGATAGATCGCCAGGACCGAATCGAGGCCGAGCGAGACGAAGCTGCCTTCCGGCAGCTGCTTGCGGAAGGCGGCCGGAATGGCCAGCCTGCCCTTCTCGTCCACTCGAACTCGGAAGGTCCCCGTGAACACTCATCAGGCCTCCCAGAACTGGCGGAGCGCCCGCTGCTGCCGCGCGCATAGCCCGCAGCCACAGCCGTGCAATTCGAGCGGCATCTCGTTCCCGAGCTTGTCGAAGCGGTGGTTCATTGCCGTAGCTCGTTGCCACAGGTCTCTAGCGAAGGTCGCCGTGAGCCCCAGGCGCCGCTTGCCCTGAGCCATGGACCGCTGCGTGCCGCTGACCATTCAGGCCCCCACGAGGTGTGGAAGAATCCGGGTCATGCTCGGCGCCATCGCGGCTGCGGGGAGAAGTGGCATAGAGGAGGTGTATGGCGTGCCGTACTTGGACGTAGGGTGCGACGTATGCTTCCATGTTGCTGAGTTCACCACTTCTCCCCACTGATCACCGCGATTCGCCGCGAACCGTATCAAGTGGTACTGGGCCTGTCAATAGCTTCACCACAAGATGTTGGGCCGAGCCGGCAGGCTGAACCCCTCTGACCACAACATGTAGTGCCGAGGCTGTGTAGAGACTCAAGATCCGGGGCTAAAATGTGATAGTCCCGAACATTAGTTTGGATCTAACTTAACGGGTTCCTAACGCTTCTTTACCCACTTCGCTTGAGCAATCCGAGCCTTTTCGCCCGGTTTTCGGCCCACGAAAACACCCAGAGGCTGGCTGGGATCATCACCGCTCCCATCGCGAGGAGGATGCCGATCGTGGGCAGCTCCCCCTGCAGGCCCTTGCCGTCGAGCAGGCTGTCGCGGATCCCCTGCAGCGCATAGGTAAGAGGAGACACGGCGCCGGCGAGCTGCATCGGGAGCGGCAGCACGCTGAGCGGGTAGTAAACGCCCGAGACCAGAAGCAGGAAGCCCTGGACGGCCACCGACATCTGCTCGCCCTTTTGCGGCGAGAGCAGCGGCAGCACCGACGTGAAGATCGCCAGGCCGATGAGCGGGACCGTCGAGGCGGCAAGCACCGCAAGCGCCGCCGGGATGTCGGCGTGCGAGAAGTCCAGGTTGAACATCGCGATCGCGATGACGAGGACGACGAAGGTCCGCGCCAGGCCGTACGCGATGGCGAACAGGCAGATCCCGAAGAGGTGTGTGATGCGCCTGATCGGCGCCATGAACGTGTACTCGATCGTGCCTTCCCATCGCTCCCAGGCGATGGCGTAGGCCGCTTCCATGAAGACCAGGGAGAGGTAGCCCCACAGCAGGGCGCCGACCAGCAGGTACAGCTGCGCCTTGCGCAGGTCGAACGATCCGCCCCCGAGAGTTCCGAGGCCGGACGCGAGGAAGCCGATCGACAGCACACTGACCAGGCTGTAGAAAAGCCAGACGACCTCCCATACCCAGTAGCGCTTGACGACGTGCAGCTGCCTTTCAGCGAAGCCGAAAAGCGCATTCAGCTCGACGTGACGGGTGCCAACGCTCATTCCGGCGCCCCCTCTTCCTCTTTCGCGAACGCCTTGCCGCTCAGCTGCATGAAGACGTCCTCCAGGCTCGCCGGTCCATTTGCGTTGGCGTACTTCCGACCGAGCTCGTCTGGGCTGCCGTCAGCCAGCACGCGTCCCTCGTCCATCATCAGGACGCGATCGCACAGCGCTGCCGCTTCATCCATGTCATGGGTGCAGAGCAGGACCGTGACCTCGCGTTCCGCTCTGAGCATGTGCAGCAGCGCTTGCACCTCCTTTTTCGAGCGGGGGTCCAGGCCTGTGGTCGGTTCGTCCATGAGCAGCAGCGAAGGGGCCGTGAGGAAGCTGCGCGCGATCGCGACCTTTTGCTGCTGGCCGCGTGACAGGGCCTTCATCGGCTGGTCGACGGTGTCCATCGGCAGGCCGAGCTTGTCGAGCAGCTCGGTCACCTGCTTGCGCGTGCCGCCGGTGCCGCCGCCGTAGAGGCGCGAGGCGTAAAGCATGTTCTCCCACGGACTCAGCTCCTTGAAGAAGGCGGCTTCGACCGACACTCGGTTCACGTGCCTCCGCACCGAGAGCGGTTCGGAGACCACGTCCCAGCCAAACACCGTGGCCGTGCCGGCATCAGGTGTCAGCAGCGTGCCCAGGATCCTGATCACGGTCGACTTGCCGCTGCCATTAGGCCCGAGGATTCCGGTGACCCCGCCCGCTTCGACGACGAGGTCGAGCTCGTGCAGCGCCACCTTTTCCTTCCAGTCACGACGCCACCAGGGCGCGCCGGCGTCGCGCTCGCGGCGCCGAAACGACTTGGTGATGCCTTGCAGCTCGATGGCTGCTGTCATTTGGGTAACTCCTTTGAAATGTGAGGTGGAAAACAAAAGGGACCGTGCGGTGCCCAACGGCCGCACGGTCCCTTTCGGTGGTTTGTTTCTAGAGGTTCTTTACCGGAACAGACTCAACGTGCGGTCTCGAGAAGGCGCACTCCGCCATCGGCGGCGAAGCTTCTCACTCTCTCGATCAGCAACTTGAGCACTCCTTGGTGATGGACACACCCGGATGGGTGTGGGAACCAGCCTAATGTAATTCGGGAGCCTTATGAAGTCAAGTTGAGGCCGCTGAGCACGAAGGCCGTGATGAACGCCTCCTCGCGCCACGACTCGTAGCGACCAGAAGGCCCCGAGTGGCCGGCGATCATCTCCGTCTGCAGCAACAGGGGCCGCTTGTCAGTCCTGGACTCGCGCAGCCTGGCCACCCATTTGGCCGGCTCCCAGTAAGAGACGCGCGGATCGTTCAGGCCCGCCGTGACGAGCATCGCCGGGTAGTCCGTCTCACGGACGTTGTCGTACGGGGAGTAGCTCTTCATGTACTCGTAGTACTCGACGTCGTCTGGGTTCCCCCACTCCTCGTACTCCGTCACGGTGAGCGGAATCGTCTCGTCCAGCATCGTCGTCACCACGTCCACGAAAGGCACCTGCGCGACGGCGCACGCGAAAAGGTCCGGACGCATATTCACGACAGAGCCGATCAACAGGCCGCCGGCGCTGCGGCCGCGAATCGCCAGGTTCGCGGGACTCGTGTAACCCTGCTCGACAAGTTGAGTCGCGCAAGCGATGAAGTCCGTGAACGTGTTGGTCTTGTTGAGAAACTTGCCGTCCTCGTACCAGCGGCGGCCCATCTCTCCCCCACCTCGCACGTGCGCGATCGCGAAGACGAAGCCACGCTCGAGCATGCTGAGCCGAACGGGGTCGAACATCGGGTCGTTCGAGGCCTCGTAGGCGCCATAGCCATACAGCAGCGTCGGGTTGGAGCCGTTCAGCTGCACGTCGCGCTTGTGCACCAGCGAGATCGGCACCTTGACGCCATCGGGCGCCGTCGCCCACAAACGTTCGGTGACGTAGTCCTCCCGGTTGTAACCACCGCGAACGGGCTGCTCCTTCACGAGAGTCCTCTGCCTTGTTCGCATGTCGTAGTCGACCGCCGAGAAAGGCGCAGTGAGGGACGTGTAGAAGAAACGCATCACATCGCTGTCGTAAGCCGGGCTCGAGCCGGGGAAAGCGGTGTACGCGGCCTCAGGTTGCTCGACGACGTGCATCGCGCCGGTCCCGGTGTCCAGCACCTCGAGCTTCTGCAGTCCTTCCGAGCGCTCCCCCAGGACGACGTGGTGCTGGTGAACGTCAACGAAGTTGAGCCTGACGCTCTCGCGCTCCGGCACCACCTCAGCCCATGACGCACGCCCGGGGCTCGAGACCGGCGCCGCCATGAGCCGGAAGTTTCGTGCGCCGTCGTTGGTGAGGATCAGAAACCGATCCTCCTGGTGATCCACGGAATACTCGATGCCCTGGCGCCGCGGCTCGATCATCGCCGGCTCGGCCTCTGGGGTATCCGCATCGACGAAGCGGCATTCCCCTGTGACCTGGCTCGAGCTGCTGAAGATGATGTAGCGCTCGCTCTTGGTCGGTTCGACGCTGAGCTCGAAGCGTTCGTCGTCCTCCTGCAGCACGAGCAGGTCTTCGCCGGCAGGGGTCCCGAGCCGGTGGCGCCAGACCTGGAAAGGACGCATTGCCTTGTCGGCCTTCGTGTAGAAGAAGGTCTGGTTGTCGCTCGCCCAGGCGGCGCCGTAGTAGACGTCGGGAATCACGTCCTGGAGGTCATCTCCCGTCGCCAGATCGCGAAAGCGAAGCTCAAAAAGCTCAGCGCCCGAGTAGTCGGCCGCATAAGCGAGAAGCCTCTGATCCGGGCTCGCCTCGGCGAACCCCAGGTCGAAGTAGTCGTGTCCCTGCGCCAGCTCGTTCCCGTCGAGCAGCACCTGCTCGGGGGCATCCATCGTGCTGGGCCGGCGGCAGTGAATCTCGTAGTCAAGGCTCTCGACGGTCCGGGTGTAGGTCCAGTAGCCCTTGAAGAAGGTCGGGGCTGAGGTGTCGGTCTCCTGGACGCGGCCGACTATCTCGTGGAAAAGCTGCTCGCGCAGCGCCTCGGTCGGCACCATCACGGCGTCCGTGTACGCGTTCTCGGCTTCGAGGTGCGCGATCACCTCGGGGTTGGTCTTCTCGCGCATCCAGTAGTAGGGGTCGATACGCCGATCGCCATGCTTCTCCAGCACCTTCGGCCGGCGAGTGGCGATGGGGGGTTTTGGGGTGGTGATCACCTTGGCCATCCGCCCATGCTGGCAGGATCAGGCCCTGCCGCGTTACCTGGGACGCCCCAACACCGTCAATGCACGTATGAAACAAACACTCGTTGCTCTGGGCGTATTCGGATTGATGGCGGCCGTCTCCTGTGGTGGTGCCGCGGCCCAGCCGGCCGCAAGCACAATCGTGCTTCACGAGGCAGATGCTGGAAAGACGTTCAACGTGCGCGGGGGGGACACGATCCGGGTGATCCTGATCGACAAGTACCCGGTTCCGGGCTCGTCTCTGGTCTGGACCGTCCTGGCCTCGCCGGACAGCGTCCTCAAAGCCGGAGCGTGGAGCCGGTCCGCGCAGGTCCGAGACTCCGGTCCTGGCCGGACCGACACCTACACCGCGGACTTCACAGCTGTATCGGCCGGCCAGGCCAAGCTGGACGCCAAAGGAGCCACCAGCTGCGAGGCGATGGCCAAAGCGGGATGCCCCGACCAGGCTCTCAGCTTCACGGTCATGGTCGGGCGTTGACGGCGAGCCTCGTCAGACGGTGATGACGACCTTGCCTCGAGCGTGGCCTGCCTCGAGATACCGGATCGCCTCGGGAGCCTCGCTCAACGAGTAGGTTCGATCGATGACCGGCTTGACCTTTCCGGACTCGAGAAGGCCTTGCAGGACAGCAAGGTCTTCTTTGGTCAGCTGTGCCAGAAAGATCGGCACCACGTTCTGGCTCGCGCGGATCGAGGACAGCCCAATCGCGGCGGAATGACCGAGGGGCCCTAGCCATCGATTGGCGCTCTGGCCGCCCACGATGACGACACCCGACTTGGGAGACAGCACACGCTTGAGCTCCGACCAGCCGTGGCCGCCGGCGATGTCGACGATCAGGTCGTAGCGCTGGCCACCGCGCGTGAAATCCTGCTTGGCGTAATCGATCACCTCATCGGCGCCGATCTCCGCCACCAGGTCCGCGTTCCGCGAGCTGCACACGGCGGTCACGGTCGCCCCAAACGATTTCGCAAGCTGAACAGCGAATGTCCCGACGCCGCCCGAGGCGCCGTTGATCAGGACGCGCTGCCCCTGCTGAACGTGGCCTCGATCGCGAAGAGCCTGCAGTGCTGTGATCCCCGCGACGGGCACGGCCGCCGCCTCCTCAAACGTGACGTTGGCCGGTTTGAGGGTGATGGCTTTGTCTTCCGGAACGGACACGTACTCTGCGAAGGCTCCGGTTCTCCCGCCGAACACCTCGTCACCTGGCCTGAACCGCGCCACGCTGCTCCCGACCGTTTCAACGGTGCCGGCAAAATCGACGCCGAACGATTGCTGCTTTGGCTTGCGCAGCCCGGATGACATGCGCATGATGAGCGGCTCTCCTCTCATGTAGTGCCAGTCGAGGGGGTTGGCGGACGCGGCGCGCACGCGCACCAGCACCTCGCCGTCGGCGGCAACGGGACGCTGGGTCTCGGCGAGCTCGAGAACCTCAGGCCCGCCGTAACCGCGCTGGAGGATCGCCTTCACCGGCAGATCGTATCCCGTGGAATTCTCCCGATCCGGAGCGGCTTGTACGAGATACATGACTGTCGAGATCACTCCAAACGGCACCCGTGGGTTCCAGGTGCCGGGCGCCTTCAGGCCCCTTGCGCGGCTGCACGCGCGCCTTTACAAGCTCGTCGGCGGCCGGGGGCACGGCAACATGGTTGTCCTGAGCACGTTGGGCTCGACCACCGGGATCGAGCGCTCATCCACCGTTGCCGGCTTTCCGGAGGGCGAAGGCAGGTGGCTGGTCGTGGCGTCGATGGGCGGTGCGGCGAAGCACCCTAGCTGGTATGTGAACCTCGCCAAGAAGCCGGACCACGTCTTCCTGCAGGTTGGCAACGAGCGGTTCCGCGTCCGGGCCTCATCGCTTCACGGCGAGGATCGCGCAGTCGCGTGGAAGCGGATCACCGCCGAGGCGCCCAACTTCGCCGAGTACCAGACAAAGACGGACCGCGAGATCCCTGTCGTTCGCCTCACGCGCCGGTAGAGGATAGAACCGGCCAGAACCAACAAATGTTGGTTTAGCGCGGCTTAAGAAGCGTTTGCCGGGCATATGATCCGACCATCTCGCCCCCATCGGGCGTTGGGAGAGAAGATCAATGTCTATCCAAGGAGTGCTCGCCAAGACCGGGGTTACCGCCCTGGCTGTCACAGCAATCGCGATGGCGCCTCTCTCAGCCTCCGCCGCGCAGGTGGGAACCCTCACATTGCAGGTAACCGACTGCCAGACCGGGCAGCCCATCCCGGCCGGCTACGCATATTTCTCACAGACCCTGTTTGGCGCCGTCGCCCCGATCGACAACGGCGTGGCCGGGCCGGTCGGACTCGGCAGGTACAGATGGCAGCTGACTGTGACCTCTCCCGGGTACAGACCTGAGGAACGGGTAATTCAAGGCAGTGGGGCGGCCACCCCGGTTCGCACCCTTGCCCTGTGCCTGCACCACGTGAAGGGCAGCCCTGTTCACCTGCTGGCCACGACCTATGGCGTCGCCGTCACATGCAGCCCGGCGTCGGGCCAGCTCTGCAACCCGCCCTACTCGACACCCGTCTCGTCGGCCGACATCGTCGAGGTCCAATTCACCGCAGCTTCGACCAACTGCTCGGCGATCACCCTGGACTTTCAGATGGACGGCTTCGACGTGTATACGTCGGACCAGCTCGGGCCGGGTGACATCACGCCCGTGGTCGATGTCGGACCCGTGCTGCCTGGCACGCATACCCTCACCGTGCAGGCGACGGGCGTCACGGGCGGATGCAATGTTGGAACGCTCACTTCCTGGGGCGGAAGCCTCACCGTCTGGACTGTTATGCCGGTGGGCCCCACGTTCAAGGACCAGTGCAGGAACGGCGGCTGGGCCAGCTTCAGCGCGTTTCAGAACCAGCACCTGTGCATCACCTACGTCCTTACCGCGGGCACACACATCTGAGAGGGTCCAGCCGAGCGCATGGCTTGACCGCTCTGCCCAGCAGTCAAGGCGCGCACCTCAAACCTATGCACATGACGAACGGTATGGCGCCGCCGATGGAGGGGCTCGGCCGGTGACCGACTGGGCAGAGGAGAAGCTGGCCAAGCTCGGGGCCGCCGAAGAGGTGCAGATCGCATCAGTCGGGCGAGAGGGCACGCTTGGCAAGCCGGTGACGGTGTGGGCCGTGCGGCAAGGCGACGACCTTTACGTTCGCTCTGTCAAAGGACGTGACGGGAAGTGGTACCGCGGCACCCAGGAGAGGCATGAGGGCCAGATTCGAGCCCGCGGCGTTCAGCAAGACGTCACATTCGTCGATGCCGCCGGCGACGTCCAGGACGCAGTCGACGCCGCCTACAGGACCAAGTACCGGCGCTACGCCGGAAGCATCCTCAACAGCGTGCTGACGTCCGAGGCTCGCGCCTCGACGACCAGGCTGGTGCCTCGCTAAACAGCGAGCCGAACGTTGCGCTCGAGCGCACATCTGCCTACCGGATCGGGTCACGGTTGTAGGCCGTGCGCGCCCACAGATAGCCGCCCAGCGCGATCACGACGCACCACGCGGTGGCGACGATCGGGCTCGTTCCCAGGGGCGTGCCCAGCAGCAAACCACGCAAGGTCTCGATCATCGAGGTGAAGGGTTGGTATTCGGCGAACCAGCGAACGCCGGCCGGCATCGTGTCTGGTGGCACGAAGCCGCTGCTGATGAACGGCCCGAACTGGAGCAGCAGCGTGGAGCTGTTGGCTCCGGCAACTGATTTCGCTGCCATGCCCATGGCGAGCGCAAGCCAGGTCATAGCGAGGCTGAGCAGCACGATGAAGCCGAAGGCAGCTAGCCACTGGAGGGGACCGGCGGTCGGTCGGAAGCCGATCAGCAGAGCGACCCCGATGACCAGCACCACGCTGAGCAGCGTCCTGATGACGCTCCCGACGGCACGCCCGGTCAGCACCGATGCGCGAGAGATCGCCATGATCCGGAAGCGCGCGACCACGCCTTCCGTCATATCCATGTTGGCTCCGATGGCTGTCGCAGCGCATCCGCTGCCGATGGTCATCAAGAGAATTCCGGGGACCAGGTAATTGACATAGGAGGCGCCGCTCCCAAGGCTTGAGCCCATCGCGCCACCGAAAACAAACGTGAACAGCAGCAGCATGATCGTCGGCGTCCCGATCCCGCTGATTGTCATCAGGGGATAGCGACGCAGGTGATGGAAATCACGGCGAAGCATGGTCGTGGCGTCGGTCAGGGCATAGGTGCTCATGAGGCGGATTCCTTCTCAGCGACGGGGTGGCCGGTCAACGCGAAAAAGACGTCATCGAGGTCCGGCGTGTGGACGGTCAACGTTTCGACCTCGATGCTTTCGATGCGGAGACGCTCGAGGACTGCGCGTAGCGGCTCAACCCCGCCATCCGTGCGCACGTTCAGGGTCAGCGCGTCGTCGTCGCGCGACACTAGGTCGAGAATGCGGGCGGCCGTCGAGAGGCCGGCAGGATCGGCGAACTGAAGCCTGATGTGCCCTCCGGGAATCTGACGCTTGAGCTCGTCCGCCGTGCCCTCGGCGACCAGCCTTCCCTGGTCGAGGACGGCAATCCGGTCGGCCAGCTGGTCGGCTTCCTCGAGGTATTGGGTAGTCAGGAAGATCGTCACGCCTCGAGCCGCGAGGTCGCGAATGATCTGCCACATCGTGCGCCGGCTGCGCGGGTCCAAGCCTGTGGTGGGCTCGTCCAGAAAGATGATCTGCGGATCGCCGACGAGGGTCATCGCGAGGTCGAGCCGCCTGCGCATTCCGCCTGAGTACGTGGTCGCCATCTTCGGGCCGGCCTCTTCGAGCTCGAATTGTTTCAGCAGCTCCGCGACGCGGGCCCTGCCTTCGCGCCTCGGCAGGTGGTGCAGATCAGCCATGAGAAGCAGGTTCTCCTCGCCGCTGAGCAGCTTGTCCACTGCCGAGAACTGACCCGTGACGCCGATGGCGGCACGGACAGCGTCGGGTTCGCGCGCCACGTCGTGGCCGGCGACCCGCACCTCTCCGGCGTCCGCGCTGATGTAAGTCGAGAGGACCTGGACGGCGGTGGTCTTGCCGGCCCCGTTGGGACCAAGGAGCGCAAAGATCGTGCCCTCCGGGATGTCCAGGTTGATGCCGTCGAGAACCACCTTCTTGCCGTAGGACTTGCGCAGCCCGGCCGCCACGATTGCGGATCGGAGAGTTGTGGTGCTCATGACTGACCGTTCCCGGCTGCGCTCCGGCGGATGACGATGTCGCCGAACGATGTTCGCGCGCGCACGTCGACGGTCTGGTCGGATGGCCCAGGGCCATCGGACGCGGTCAAGGAGTTGCGCACGCTGCCGTAGCTCGAGCGCACGTCGAGCATGGCGGCTGTGCCTTCTTTGATGCCGACCTCGAGCTCGCCGTAAGAGGTCCCCAGGTCGACCGAACCTCGCACCACCTCGCCGATCCGCACCGCGCCGTTGGCGGTCTTGGCGGCGACGGCGCCGAGCGCACGGTCGACGGTGATGTCGCCGTTGGCCGAGCTGCATCGAAGGTCGCCTCTGACCTCGCCGAGCCACGTGACACCGTTGAGGTTCTTGATGACTGCGGATCCCTCGATATGCCGGACTCGGATCTGGCCGGACCCGGTGATCTCGGCCCGCCCGGCGACGCGATCGACACTCACGTTGCCTCCGCTCGTGTTGACGCGGACAGGACCGGTCTCCTCCAGCCGCGCGTTGCCCACCGCCGTGTGGAAGCTGCATTCACCGAGCCGGCCGTCGGCGCGCAGGTCGCCCACCGAGGCTTCGGCTTCGAGGCTCGATCCCGTCGGCAGCTCGATCGCCACGTCGATCGACTCCCGGCCGCCGAACGGCGTGTAGAGCTTCCAGGTCTTCGGCATCCTGATCAACAACCTGCCCTGGGAGAAGTCGACCTGGGTTTGCTCCGCGGCCTTGACATCGGACGGATGAGAGGCGTCGTGCGGGCTGACCGAGACGACGGTGTCCTTCCGATCGCTCGCGACGATGCGGATATCGCCGACCACGATGTCGACGGTCACCGAAATCGGTTGCGGGGTTTCGTAAGTTGGCATTGCGGTTACCTCACCCATCCGGTGTAGCTTTGCCGGCCGCGCAGGCTGCCGGCTCGAGAGCCGTGGTCGTCGGGCTCGAGGGCGGCCGCCACCGCGCGGACCAGCCATGCGTTGACGGAGAGACCCTCTTTCTCGGCAGCCTCTTCGGCGCGGAGCTTCAGCGAATCTGGAAGGCGGAGGTTGATTCGGGAGGTCCCGCCCTCATCGCCGTCGACGCGGATCGCCGGCGCGGCCGGCCTGGACCTGGTCGTGTCGTCGAAAGCATCCTCGGTCGGTGGCGGAGTGACGACGAAGCTTGGATTCTGGCCCCGCAGGCGCACCTCGACCGAGCCGGGCGCCAGGTCTCTGGTGATCTCGTCCGCAGCTGCCGCCATGGCCTCCAGGAGGACGAGCCGGGTCGCCGAGTCAAGCGGCGCGAGGAGCCGCTCCGCCAGGGTGCGGGCCTCCTCCCCCCCGGCCTGCGCTGCTACAAGAAGCTCGTTCCTAAGCCGTTCTACATAAGCTGAAAGGTCCATCTGAGCCACTATGGCACCATCTTGGCTCAATGTCAACGCCATGTTGGCTCCGGCTAGGGGCGATCCTGAAGGAAGTCGACGATGACGGCGGCAAGCAGCGGCGAGGTGCAAATGTTGTAGTGGGTCAGGCCTGGAAGGATGGCCAGCGCGTGGCCGCCCGGCGGCCGCCCCTCCCCCATCCAGCCGCCATCGCGCAGGCCGCCGCCCAGGAGCTTGAACGTCTCGGCGTGGTGGCTGGGCGGCGCCATGTCAGCGTCGGCGGCCACCACAAGGGTCGGCATCCGGAGGTTGCGGACGTCCTCGGTGAAGTCGAAGTCGTGAGACATCGATGCGCCGATCTTCTCCAGCAGGCGCGGAAAGTCTTCGGGGCGTGGTGCGACCCGCTGGTACAGCTTGTACATCGGCGTCTCTTTCATAAACTCGACCGCCCCAGCGTTGACCTGCCCTTGCTGCGCTCGAATCTCGGCATAGATTCCGTCGGTCGTCAGACTGGCGGAAACGATGACGAGGCGGCGGACCTTGTCCGGGTACCTGGCTGCCACCTGGAGCGCGACACCCGCCCCGAGCGAGTAGCCCACCACGTCAGGTTTGTCGAGCCCCAGGTGGTCGATGAGCGCAGCGATGTCGCCTGCCATCAACCGCATCTCGATGGGACGATCGATGTCGGCGGTGCGGCCGTGTCCCTGCAGGTCGGGGACGATGACCCGGTGGTGCTCGGCCAGCATCGGCAGTACGGGCCCGAACATCTCGCCCGACCCGAGTCCGCCATGGAGAAGCACGAGCGGCTGCCCGGTCCCGTGAATCTCGTAATAGAGCTTGATGCCATTGACGTCGGCATAGTCGCCGGCGCCTTTCACGCTCTTCGTTCTATCGGTGGCCATCAGTTGTGCTCCTCGCGTTGAACCGGTGATCGAACAGCGACCATCGCGAGTATGAGCGGTACCGGCGGTTCAGTTCAGTCGATGCCCCAGGCCACGATTCGCTCAGGAGTGATCCGCACCCAGGGCTCGCCTGAAGCCACAGGGCCGCCATCTCCTTCTTGGAGCGCCGCCGCGCCCCTGACCTCGATGCCGCGTGGCGACCACGGGGTAACGCTGGCAAGGTCGTCGATGACTATCGCCACCTTCGGGTTGGCAAGAATGTCGCGGTACTTCTTCGTCTTGCCGAAAGCGCGGCCGCCAACTTCGATTGCGGCCGCGTCAGCAGAGACCCTGAATGTCACCGGCATCACGTGCGGCTGACCGCCGGCGTCCGCGGTCGCGATTCGTGCCAGGCGTTGGCTGCGGAGGTACTCCAGCTGTTTTTCAGTGAAAGCGGCCATCCGGCGACTCAAGGGTATTCGTCCTTTCGCCAGGCGCGAGGTTCAGACGGTTGTGTTTTCGGCGTGCGCTCCAGCAGGGAGCTGAAGTAGGGCGAGACGAACGGGTCAGGCGCCGACACGGTATAGGTGTGGTAGACAGTCCCGTTTTCCCGCGCGAAAGCGATCCAGCTCGGGTTCTCGCGGAGGCCGTCTTTCAGCTCGGCCCCGACCTGCTGTGACCACTCGACGAGCCACTCGGGCGGGTTCTTGATCATCTCCTGGACCTCCGCGATCTTCTTGGCCTGTTCCTCGGTCAGCGCGAGGCCGTAGTCGAAAGCGAAGTCCGTGTTGTAAGTCGAGACGTAGGGAAACTGCCACCCCATCCGGCGCTTGTAAGCCGTCAGTCGCTCGATTGGCGCCCGCGAAAAACAGATAAGCGTCACGTCGCGGTGGCCAAGGTGGACGAGCGTGCCGTCGAGCCAGTCGGCCAGGCTCGTGCAGCCGGGACAGGCGCCGATCGTGTAGTCGGGGCCGAACATGACGTTGTAAGCGAGCAGTTGCGAGCGCCCGTCGAACAGGTCGGAGAGCTTCTTCTTGCCATCATCGGTGTCGAACTCGTAGTCCTTCTCGACTGGGACCCACGGCAGCTCATGGCGCTTTTTCGTGATCTCGTCGTTCTGCTTCGCGTGCTCGGCCTCGAGCTTGGCGAGCTCATCACGGGCCACCTGCCATTCCTCGCGCGTTCCGATCTGGTGCTGGGGCATGTCAT
>DATARC010000135.1:0-1839 GCA_036264335.1 Candidatus Dormiibacterota bacterium | reverse complement strand
GCGAACTACGCGAAAGCTACGTTTCACACGTCGACCGAGCGGCTGCGCGAGGTGCTCGAGCTGGCTCAGCCGCAGCCCACAGACCTGGCGCTGGACGTCGCCACCGGCACGGGCAACACGGCCCTGGCGCTGGCGCCGTTCGTGCAACGCGTCGTCGGGATCGACCTGACCAGCGAGATGCTCGCGCACGCTCGCCGGCTGACTGCGGAGCGGAGCGTCGCCAACGCGGAGTGGGTGCTGGGCGATGCATCGCGTCTCCCATTCATGGACGGATCCTTCGACCTGTACACGGTGAGGGCGGCGCCGCACCACTTCACCGATTTCGACGGTTTCCTGAGGGAGGCGCTACGCGTGCTCAAGCCGGGCGCCCCGGCTGCCTTCGTGGACTGCGCCGCGCCGCCGGCCGCGCGTGACGTGCTGCACGAGGTCGAGGTCCGCCGTGACCCCTCGCATGTGCGCTCGCTGACCGTGGCCGAGTGGACGGAGCGCCTGGAGCGGGCAGGATTTGCGGTCGAGGTCGCGACGAGTCGCGAGCTGGATTGGGACTTCGAGGACTGGATGGGCAACATGGCGGTCGCGCCCGCCCTGTCGGCGGAATTGGCGAGTGTGATCGAAGCTTCAGAAGGCGAGGCGAGGCGCGAGCTGCACCCGGAGCGGCGCCAGGGCAAGCTGTGGCACGCCTACTGGCACTGCCTGATCCGCGCCAGAAAGCCGTGAGCGTATTTGCTGATGGCGACCTGGTCCTCCTGGTCGACAAGGTCGGCCGGAAGCACCGGGTGCGGCTCAAGACGGGCGCGCGCCACTCGCTTCATTCGGGCGCCATCGAGCACGACGCGGTGATCGGGCGCCAGGAGGGCGTCGTCGTGACCACCCAGCTGGGGGCGCGCCTGCTGGCCGTGCGGCCTACGTTCGCCGAGCAGGTGACGGGGCGCGTGAGGCAGGCACAGCCGATCTATCCGAAGGACCTGGGGGCGATCTTGATCAGCGCCGACCTGCACCCGAGCGCCAGGGTCCTGGAGGCGGGGACGGGCACGGGGGCGCTGACGCTGGCGGCGTGGCGGGCGGTGGGTCCGAGCGGCCTGGTCGTCTCCTATGAGCAGCGAGAGGAGTTCCTCGAGGCGGCCACCCGGGCGATCACCGACACCCTGGGCGAGGTGCCTCCCAACTTGCACCTCAAGTTCGGAGACATATACCTGGGGGTGGAGGAGAGCGACATGGACCGCGTGCTCCTCGACCTGCCGGAGCCGTGGCAGGCGATCCCCGCGGTGTGCAGCGCGCTGCGGCCTGGCGGGATCGTGTTCGCCCACTGCCCGAACGTGAGCCAGGTGCAGCGGTTCTTCGATGGGCTGCGCGAGGTGAGAGGCTTCGGGATGCTGGAGGTGTACGAGCTGCTGCAGAGGGGGTGGACGGTGAGGGGGAGGAGCCTGCGGCCGTCCCACAGGATGGTCGCCCACAGCGGCTTCCTCTGCTTCGCCCGGCGAATCGCAGAAGGCGAGCTGTTCGAACCGGAGGGCGAAGGATTCAGGTGAGCGAAACGTTGGGTCGACTTCGATCGTTTGATCTCTAGATGGGACACAGGGTGGTCCTCTTCGGCATGGCGGCCGCGATCCTGATCGCCGGCGTCGTGCTCATGCTCGCCCTCCCCGCCCTGGCCGAGCTGATCCCTCATGACCCCAGCACCTGCGGGGGCGGCTAGCAGATCGGAACTTTCCGCGTTCTGCTGCCGTTTTAACCAGCACGAGGCGCTGCGTTTCACGAATGGTCATGACCACGCCCGCGCAATAGACGGACTCGCGATCGTCGCCGGCGCCTCACCAAACTGACTCCTGCGTCCAGCTA
>DATARC010000250.1:0-1511 GCA_036264335.1 Candidatus Dormiibacterota bacterium | reverse complement strand
CAAGAGCATTCGCGGCAGCGACCCTGACGCCGCGGTCTACTGGATGGCCCGCATGCTCGAGGCGGGCGAGGACGTGCTGTTCGTCGCCCGCCGGCTCGTCATCTCTGCGGCCGAGGACGTCGGACTCGCGGATCCCCACGCGCTCCAGGTCGCCATCGCGGCGCAGCAGGCCGCACATTTCGTCGGGATGCCGGAAGCCGTGCTGCCGCTGACAGAGGCAGCCCTGTACCTGGCCCTGGCGCCGAAGTCCAACTCAGCGCTCACGTCCTACGGCGCCGCCCGCGAGCTGATCGAGCAGACGGGCAACGAAGCCGTGCCGCTCCATCTTCGCAACGCGCCGACGGGGCTCATGAAATCGATGGGCTATGGCAAGGGCTACAAGTACGCGCACGATTTCGAGGGCGGCGTGGCCGACCAGGTCCACATGCCGGAGAAGCTCAAGGGGCGCAAGGTCTACAAGCCTGGGGCGCGGGACAAGCCAAAAGGTTGACCGCCGTAGAATCAGCCGCTCATGGCTGACGCGCTTCTCATCTTCAAACCCGACGCTTCCTACCGGCTTGCCGCGCGCGCCGGGATATGGGGGTGGCTGTCCACCGAGCGCGATTGGAAGATCGAGTCGCTGGCGTGGTTCCAGCCTCCGGCCGACCTCATCGAGAGCCATTACGACTTTCTGAAAGGCAAGCCTTTTTTTCCATGGCTGGTGGACTTCATGAGCGCCCTCCCGCTGGCGGTCGGCCGCGTCACCGCGTCCGGCGACGCGTTGGAGCAGATGCGCCACGACCTCGGCGAGACTCGCATCGCGCAGTCGCGGCCCGGATCGCTCCGCGAGCGCTATGGGATCTTCGGCGGCGTCAACTGCCTGCACCTGTCCGATTCGCCTGAGTCAGGCGGCGCGGAGGTCGCCCGCTGGGCCAAGTTCGTGCAGCTGGACAAGGTGAGCATCGACCTTGCGGTGAAGACGGACAAACCCGACCACACCTATCACCTGCGATCCCTGGCCACCCAGGTCGCCGGAGGCATCCACGCCGAGCTCGCCTCCCAGCTGATTCGCGAGCTGCTCGCCGAGGAGACTGATCTCGAGGGCGACCAGCTTCAGGCCCTGTGGCGCATCACGCTCGGGGCGCTGGCTTAACGTCCTTTTCCGGTGCACCCGCCGGCCCTACGGCAGCGTGCGCATGGATCGTGACCGGATTCGTGAACAGCTCCGAGTTGGGGACGATCACCACGTCGCCTGAGTCATTGCGCAGCAATGTCACGCGCAACCGCACCTCAGACACGACACCGGCTCCGCGCTCGAGCGAGATGTAGTCGCCGATCTTGATGTTCCGCTCCAGCAGGATGTAGTAACCAGACACGTAGTCCTTGAGCAGGTCCTGCGCGCCAAAGCTCGTGATGACAATCGCGGCCACGATCCCGAGGATCGTGACGTTGTCGCTGCGCACCGCGATGCCGAACGCGAAGAGTGCGCCGATGACGATCAAGGCCACCGTGATGACACGGCTGCCCACAAT
>DATARC010000247.1:0-3065 GCA_036264335.1 Candidatus Dormiibacterota bacterium | reverse complement strand
TCATTCGCAGCGGGCGCCTCAGGTCGAGGCCTTGCTCCGATGCAAGCTCCTCGGCGGTGGCGGGGCGCACCGCACCATCGAGGTGGCAGTGCAGCTCGGCCTTCTTCCAGCCCTCGTAAGTGTTTATGACAACGAGTAGATGCCGGGTAGCTCTCGGTAAAGCCCGGCGTAATCGAGGCCGTACCCGATGACGAACTTGTCGGGGATGACGAATCCGGTGAAATCGATCTGCACCTCGACCTCACGCCGCGCGGGGCGGTCGAGCATCGCCGCCAGGCGCAGCGACGCGGGGCCGAGCTTGTTGAGCCGCTTCGCGATGGCGCCGATGGTGCGGCCAGAGTCGACGATGTCCTCCACCAGCAGCACGTGGCGCCCGACCAGCGGCCCTTCGACCATGTGCGCGAGACGCAGGCGTCCATGCGAGGTGCCCGAGCCATAGCTCGCGGCGCGCATGAATTCGAGCTCGGCGGGAATGGTGAGGCTGCGCAACAGATCGGCGGCGAAGACCGTGGCGCCCTTGAGGATGACGATCATCACCAGCGGGGTGTCGATGTCCGCATAGGTTTCGGAGATCTGCTTGCCGAGCTCGCGCACTCGCTTCTGGATGCGTGCCGCCGAGATCATCGCCTTCGCATGGCCCCGGACCGAGATCGGCGGCTTCCTGGTCACGACCTCAGACATCCGGGTACAGCTTAGTAATTCCCGTCACACCCCGATCGGGTGCCAGATCGTCTTCATCTCCATGAATGCAGTGACGAGGTGAGGGCTCCGCTCGCCCGTGGGCAGCTTGATCACGCGCTTCACGTTGTCGGCCGCCGCCGCCTCCACCGTACCGACCTCATCGGCCGTGCAGCCGCTCACATCGATTGCGTTCACGTCCATGTGCGACGCGAGCCAGGGGAGCAGCTCCTTACGCTGTCCGCTGAGCACGTTGACGACGCCCGACGGAAAGTCGCTGGTCGCAAGCACCTCGGCGAGAGTCAAGACCGGCAGCGGTCGGTCCTCTGGCGCGAGGGCGACCACCACGTTGCCGCCACACAGCGCGGGCGCCAGCCGGCGCACCAGCCCGGCGAGTGCGGGCTCGCTGGGCGCGATGATGCCGACCACGCCCGTTGGCTCGGGGATCGTGAAGTTGAAGTAGGGGCCGCTCACAGGATTGACGGTGCCCGTGACCTGCGCCAGCTTGTCGGTCCACCCCGCGTACCAGACAAGCACCTCCACAGTTTCATCGAGCTCGGCGCGCGCTTTCCTGCCGCCGCCCAGCAGCTGCTCGAACTCCCCGCGGCGCGCATCGAGCATCTCGGCCGCCCGATAGAGAATCTGGCCGCGGTTCATCGCGGTGCGTGCGGACCAGCCGGCGAAAGCCGTGCGCGCGGCGCGCACCGCGTCACGCAAGTCCTTGCGCGAGCCCCGCGGCACGTTTACCGCGCCGTCCGGCCTGTAGGCGCGGCCGGACTCCGACCGCACGAACTCGCCGCCCACGAATTGCTTGTAAGTCTTGCGGACCTCGACTCGGTCGCCGCCGTTTTTCCCTGGCACTAGACCAGCTCCAGGTAAGGCAGCAGCCCGTGCACGCCGCCCTCTCGACCGTACCCGGACTCCTTGTAGCCGCCGAAGGGAGAGGTTGGGTCGAAGCGATTGAAGGTGTTCGCCCAGACGACTCCCGCGCGCATACGCTCGGCCATCCAGAGGATTCGCGACCCCTTGTCGGTCCACACACCTGCGGACAGGCCATAAGGAGTGTTGTTGGCTTTTTCCACCGCTTCGGCGGGGGTGCGGAAGGTGAGCACCGAAAGCACCGGCCCGAAGATCTCCTCGCGCGCGATCCGATACGACTGCGAAACGTTGGTGAAGACGGTCGGCGGGAACCAGAAGCCGCGCTCCGGAAGCTTGCATTCGGGTTGAAAGATCTCGGCGCCTTCCTCGATGCCGGATTCGACCAGGCCCTGGATCTTTTCGAGCTGTGCTTTGGAGTTGATGGCGCCGATGTCTGTGTTCTTGTCCAGGGGATCGCCCAGGCGCAGTGTCGACAGCCGCTGCTTTAGCTTCTCCAGCAAAGGCTGCGCGATGGACTCTTGCACCAGCAGCCGGCTGCCGGCGCAGCAGACGTGGCCCTGGTTGAAATAGATGCCGTTGACGATCCCTTCAACCGCCTGGTCGAGAGGCGCGTCTTCGAAGACGATGTTGGCCGCCTTGCCGCCGAGCTCGAGGCTGAGATGCTTGCCACTGCCGGCGAGCGAGCGCTGGATGAGCTTGCCGACCTCGGTCGAGCCGGTGAAGGCGACCTTCTTGACCCCCGGATGCGAAACCAGCAGCGAGCCGGTCTTGCCGGCCCCGGTGACGATGTTGACCACCCCAGGTGGCAGCTCGGCCTGCTGGCAGATCTCGGCGAACAGCAGCGCGGAAAGCGGCGTGGTCTCGGCCGGCTTGAGCACCACAGTGTTGCCTGCAGCCAGCGCGGGCGCGATCTTCCACGCCAACATCAACAGCGGGAAGTTCCACGGAATCACCTGCCCTGCGACTCCGAGCGGGCGCGGCCTCCGGTTGGGGAAGGCCCACTCGAGCTTGTCCGCCCAGCCCGCGTAATAGAAGAAGTGCGCCGCGCTCAGCGGGATGTCGACGTCGCGGGACTCCTTGATCGGCTTGCCGCCGTCCATCGTCTCGACCACCGCGAGCTCGCGCGCACGCTCCTGAAGAAGTCGCGAGATGCGGAACAGGTAGCGGGACCGGCGAGACGGCGCCATACGCGACCACGACGTGAAGGCGGTGCTCGCCGCTGACACCGCCTTCCCAATATCGACGGCGTCAGCCTCGGCCACCTCCGAGAGCTTCTGCTCCGTCGCCGGGTTGATCGTCGGGAATCGCTTCTTGCTGTGAGGTTCGACCATCTTGCCGCCGATGAACAGGCCATAGCGCGGGTGGATGCGTACGTGGTCGATTGCCTCGGGGGCTGGGGCGTACTCAAAGGACTGCCTGGCGAGCTCGGCGGCTTGCCGCTTGGTGATGGCCATTCAGTCGATCGTGAAGTAGTCGGCGGATTGGTACACGCCGCTGCGTTCCTTGTC
>DATARC010000227.1:0-8544 GCA_036264335.1 Candidatus Dormiibacterota bacterium | reverse complement strand
CTCCTCCGCCTCATTGAAGAAGCCGTCGGGGTCGGCGACATGGCGGGCGTAGCGACAGAGGTAGCGGAGGGCGCCGACCGAGTGGTTGCGCGCGTGCTCCAGCATCTCGTCCTCGACGAAGAGCTCGGACTTGTCGCCGAGCTGGTCGCGAAGGTGGCAGAGCACCGAGGTGGACTGGTAGCTGATCTCGCCTGTGCGCAGGGCGTCGGCGATCTTGGGCAGCGACTCGAGCTGCTTGCCGACGCAGAGCCGGTCGGCCACCGAGGTCGCTGACATGCCGCAGAGCCGACTCGCCCAGGTCACGACGGTGGCGTTGCCGTCGGCTCGATGCGTCCCCGTCACCTGGGCGCGACGCGTGTCGGCAGAGAAGGTGGACTCGAGGGAGTCGATCACCTGACGCAGGCCCCTGAGATCGATCTCGCGATCCTCAGAAGTCTGAAATTCGCGAGCCGCCTCGCTTAGTTTCGAAAGGGCTGTTCCCCCCTCCCCCAACATGAGACAAGCCTACCAAACATCCGTTCGGCAGTCAATACGTTAACGCAATAAAATGAGTCGTAGACACCGATTTTTTATTGAGCTTCGCGCTACTCCGACGCCCGCGCCCATTCCAGCTCCAGCCCGACTCCGACTCCACCTTCCCAGTCCGTCCCACCCGCATCGCACTGTCGCTCACTTGCCAAGGCTCACTCCCGGCATCGCTTCGCTCGCTCGCGCGCGCTTCACCCACCGTCTTTGTGTTGGACCCGCTCCACGCGTTGCGCCGATTTCTTGCCCAGTGAGCGCAGAACCGGCGGCCCTACGGCGCCAGATCGAGCGTGAGCGTCTCGTGTGAGTGAGTGATCTCCCCCAGGAACTGCGTGTCCACGTTGACGCCCAGCCCCGGTCCTTGCGGTACCCGCAACCGCCCCTCCACCAGCACGAACGGCTCGGTGATGTCCCGGTGGTAATAGCGCTCCGACGCCGACGTGTCTCCCGGCAGCGTGAAATTCGCCATCGCGGCCATCGCCACATTGCCAGCACGACCCAGCCCCGTCTCCAGCATGCCCCCCATCCACACCGGGACCTTGTGCTGCGCGCAGAGGTCGTGGATCCGACGCGCCTCCAGATAGCCCCCCACGCGCCCCGGTTTGATGTTGATCACCTGGCACGCGCCCAGCTGGATCGCGTCCGCGGCCGCCTGCACGGACGTGATCGACTCGTCAAGGCAGATCGCGGTTTGGACCACCTTGGCCAGCTCCGCGTGGGCGAGCACCTGCTCCTCGGGCAGCGGCTGCTCGATGAGCAGCAGCTCGAACGCGTCCAGCTCGGCAAGGTGTTTGGCGTCCGATACGGCGTAGGCCGTGTTGGCATCGACCTGCAGGGGCACGTCGCCGAACCGCTCCCTCACCGCCCGCACCGGTTCGACGTCCCAACCCGGCTTGATCTTCAGCTTGATGCGCCGGTAGCCCTGGTCGAGATAGTCGCCCACCGTCCGCAGGAGCGCCGGGATCGAGGCGTGGATCCCAACCGAAACGCCGCAGTCCACCTCGTCACGCACAGCGCCGAAGAAGTGGGCGAACGATTCGCCCCTCGCGCGGAGCTGCGCGTCGAGGATCGCCATCTCGATCGAGGCCTTCGCCATCTGGTGGCCGTGCACCGGTCGCAAAACTTCCGCGACGTCCTCCGCCGAAACCGGCCCGTGCTCGAATAATCGTGGCAGCAGGTGGTGGACGAGTACGTCCTGGGCTCCCGCGATGTATTCGGACGAGTAGGTGGGTTCCTCGGTTGCTACGCACTCGCCCCAGCCCTCCCCCTCGCTGGTCCTCGCCTTCAGCAGCAGGATGTCGCGCTCGGTCTGAACCCCGAACGACGTCTCGAACGGCGCCACCAGCGGCATGCGGATTCGAAACAGCTCGACTGCTTCAAGCGTCAGGGGGCTCAAGGCGTCGATGTTATCCGTCGGCCGACAGCGCCAGCGCCGTCAACCGCGCGTCGTCATCGTCGCTCAGCTCGACGTCGGCCGCGGCCACGTTCTCCTCGAGCTGCTTCAAATTGGAAGCGCCCGGGATCGCCACCACGTTCGGCTTGCGGATGAGCCACGCCAGCGCGACCTGCGAGTTGGTCGCTCCGTGCTTCGCACCCATCTCGCCCAGCGCATCGACCAACGGTTGCAGCCGCAACCGTGACTCTGCGCTGAACGCGCGCCGCCCCCGCCTGAAGTTCCGCGGCGGCGACTTCTGGTACTTGCCCGACAGCAAGCCCTGGCCCAACGGGCTGTAAGCGATGATCAGCCGCCCTTCGCGCTGAGCCCACGGCAGCAGCTCGTTCTCCGGGCCGCGCGCGATCAAGCTGAACCGCACCTGGTTGGAAAGCACGGGGCCGCCCAGGGCGCGCTCGGCCGCCCACCACTGGGCGAGCGAGTGGTTGCTGACACCGACGTGGCCGACCAAACGCGATTCGACGAGCCGGCTCATACGAGGCATCGTCATGCCGGGCGGGAACAGCGGGCTCGGCCAGTGGAGCTGGTAGAGATCGAGGCGGGAAACCGCGAGGCGCCTTGCGCTCGCGCGAGCGCGGCTTGCAACCTGGAAAGGCAGTCCGATGGGAAACAGCTTCGTCGCCAGGAAGACCTGGTCGCGCTGCCCGCCAATCGCCTCCCCGACGATCTTCTCGGAACGCCCAAGCCCGTAGACCTCGGCAGTGTCGATGAGGTTCACCCCCAGCTCCAGCGCGCGTTTGACGATCATGCCCGCCTCGCCACCCGCGTACTCCTTGCCGTAGCCCCACTCGGCCGAGCCGAACTGCCACGTGCCCAACCCGATCGCGGACACCCGCACCCCTCCCACCTCGACGAACTTCATCGCGGCAGCTCCCCGCGCGCGAGCCGGTCGTAGACCATCTGCGACCACGATTCCATCTCGAGGTAGAAGATTCGCATCTCGTCGAGCGTGAGCAGCTCGCCGGCGAGCTTGTCGGTCTCGCGGATCGCGATGTTCGGCGAGGTGCCATCGACGAGGAACACCACGCCGAGGTGCACCTTGGAGACGGGCGCGGACTCGTCGTTGAGCAGGCCGATCAGCTTGGCCTCGAAGGTGCCGTCGTAGATGACCTCCTCCTCCCACTCCCTCTTCAGGCCGTCCTGGATCGGGTCGCCGGCCTCGAGGTCGCCAGGATTGATGTGGCCGCCGACACCCAGCGAGTACTGCTTGCGCAGGCGCTTCTCGGATGAGGCGCGTAGGCGGTGCGTCAGAAAGTATTTGTCGCCATGACGAAATACGACGTAGGGGATGATCTGCTGGTAGGCCGGATCGTCCTCGACCTTGGACCGCGTCATGAAGAAGTGGCGCTCGCGAATCACCTTCTGGTACTGCTCGAGGTGGTCGCTGACGAATCCATGCCAGGCGCCGTCGGGAAATATGTCCTCACGCCTGACGCACAGCACCTGCTCGGAGGCGGCGCTCACAGCTGCGTCGTGTCGATGAGCGGCTCAGTGCGCTGCGGGCTCAGAGCGCGGATGTCGAGCGGCGGCGAATCGCCGTTGATCATCGCCGCCAGGCTGTCCGCCACCGCAGGCGACTGCATGACGCCATGCCCGCTGAAGCCGCATGACGCCCAGATGCCGTGGCGCGCAGTCTCGCCGACCAGCGGGTGGTGGTCAAAGGTCACCTCATAGTTGCCGGTGAGGAAACCATCAGGCTCCTGCACCAGCGCGCGCGGCGCGCGCATCGCCAGCCAGTCTCGAATCCGTCCCCAATCGTGCTGCTCGCCCGGTCCCATCACCCACAGCCTGCGATCGCGCTCGCGGAAGTGAAAGCCAGAGCCCGCTTCCAATGTCATCGGCACCCTGTCACCCAACCAATCGTATGGGCCGGTCATGAACACCCCGCGCTCGACCGCCTCGACGGCCAGCGTCACCTCGAGCGTTTCGCCGACCGCCGGTGACGCCACTCCGCACGCCACGACCACGATGTCGGCGGCAAGATCCCGAGACCCCGCCTCCCGCCCCAGACGGAAGTCCACGCCAAGACCGCGGGCTTCCTCCAGGTACGCGCCCAGGATCTCGAGCGGGATGTACAGCCCGTCGAGGGCGCAGAAGTTGGCCCCCTGGATCCCGGCATCGTCGAGCCACGGCACGATGGCCCGAGGGTCTGGATGCTCGACCGGCAACCCACACGCTGTCTGGAAGTCGGCCCTGCGGCGAAGCTCCACCGCGGCCTCGGGCGTCTCGGCCAGGTAGAGGTACCCGTTGGGTTGGAAGTGGATGTGCTCCGCTCGCTGGACAAAGAAATCGCGAGACGCCAGCGCGAGTTTGATGTTCAGCTCGCTGCCGTGCTGCGTGCGAAACCCGCCAAGAGCCTTGGCCGTCGAGCCCGAGGGCTCGGCCGCGGGGTCGAACACCACCACGTCGCGCCGGCCCCGACGCGCAAGCGCCCAGGCCAGAGAAACGCCGGCGACGCCCGCCCCAAGGATCGTGACCAAGTCAGAGGACCCTGACCAGGCCGCGGCCGAAAACCGCGATCAGCTCTGCCGTGCGGTCGATCGTCTCGTCCTCCACCGGCAGGAAGTAGATCCACGCCGCACGCTCCGTGTCGGTCGTGATCATCGTCCGCGCCGAGTCGGAGCTGGGGTTTCCGATCGCGCCTTCCCCGTCCGCCACGCAAATCCTGCCGGCGACGTTCACACGTTCCTTGCCGATGCCGGTGTAGGTCTCGCCGTCGGCGCCCAGGCGCACCACCAGCTCATCGCCTTTCACCTTTCCCAGGTCGTACAAACCGACAGGCACCTGAAGCTGCACCGACAGGGCGTTGGCGACGTCGACCAGGGAATTGATGCGCGGCAGGGGTTCGCCTTTCTTCAAGCGGCGCAACAGCGCCTCCGAGGATGGCCGCACGCGCGTGGGGTCGATGCCAAACCGCCTGTACAGAGCGCGCGCCGGCGCGGGGTCGCCCACCTCACCGGTCCGGACCGCCTGCATGGCGCGCTTCACCTCCAGCTCGAAGTCCTCGCGCGGCTCCGTGACCTCGAGCTCGTGCAGCTCGAGGGTGACGATCTCGATCTCGAGCTCGGAGCGGACGGTCAGCAAAGGTTGTCCAGCTGCTCGAAGAACCCCGGGTAAGAGATGTCGACGCACTCGGCGTCTCCGATCGCGGTCTCGCCCTCGGCCAGCAAGGCGGCGACCGCCAGCGCCATCGCCACCCGGTGATCGCCAAGCGACCGAACCTGTGCGCCCTGCAACGGGGTCGGGCCTTCGATCGTCCAGCCGTCGTCATTCGCGGTGATGTTCGCGCCCATCGCGGCCAACCCTTCGGCCATCGCGCGGATGCGGTCCGATTCCTTCACCCGCAGCTCGGCCGCGCCTGAGATGTGGCTCCGCCCGTTCAGCTGAGTGGCCGCCACCGCCAGGATCGGCAGCTCGTCGATCATTTCGGCAGCCGTGTCGCCGGCCACCTCGAGCGGGTCATCGGAGAAGGCCGCGTGGACCTCCAGGTCGGCGACGGCCTCGCCGGCGGTCACGCGCTTGCGCGACTTGTGGATGTCGAAACCGTGGTGCCTCAGGAGGTCGAGGAACGCGGTGCGCGTGGGGTTGACGCCGACGTCGGCGAGCACGACCGTCGAGCCCGGCACCATTCCGGCCGCGACCAGCCAGAAGCTCGCCGCGCTGAGGTCGCCTGGGATCTCGATGTCGAAAGGCTTGAGCATGGTCGCCTGGCGGATCTCGATGCGGCCGGAATGGGCTGTGATGTCGGCGCCCATGGCGCGCAGCATCAGTTCTGTGTGGTCGCGTGTCGGCACCGACTCGATGACGGCGGTCGTGCCTTCGGCGAAAAGGCCCGCGATCAGCACCGCCGACTTGACCTGCGCGCTCGCCACCGGCATCTCGTACTCGATACCGTGCAGCGGCACGCGACCGCCCACGCGGAACGGCGGCCACTCGGCGTGCGCGCCCATCTCGAGCAAAGGCTTGACGACGCGGTCCATCGGCCTGCGCGTCAACGACTTGTCGCCGGTGAGCTCGCTCACAAAATCCTGCGCGGCCAGCATGCCTGCGAGCAGACGCATCGTCGTGCCCGAGTTGTTGCAATCCAGTGGGGCGTCGGCATTGCGAACGCCATCCATGCCGAATCCGCGGACCGCCGACTCTTCGATCACCGCCCCGAGCGCGCGAAGGCAGCTGGCGGTGGACTGCACGTCAGCGCCGGCGGACAGGCCGTGCACGCGGCTCCAGCCATCGGCGAGCGAGCCGAGGATCAGGGCGCGGTGGGAGATGGACTTGTCGCCGGGCAGCACGACCTCGCCCTCGAGCCGCTCAGCCTTGCGAACTGTTGCTATCAAGCGTGCTTGGCCCAGCGCTCACGAACCGAGCGCGCTTCTTCGAACAGCTCGACCAGGCGCGGGTCGTCGTCCCGCAGGTGGCGGCGCAATTTCGCCAGCGTGGCGCTCACCGCATCCAGCTGTTCGACCAGGTGGTCGCGGTTGGTGCGCGAGATGCCCGCGTACAGCTCCGGGTCGCCCGCTGCCAGGCGGCTCATGTCGCGGAATCCGGTCGCGGCCAGCCGAGACGCCTCGGGCCAGTCGGACCGGCTCGACAGGGAGAGTACGTAACCCACGGAAAGCAGGAAAGCGGCGTGGCTCACGCCCGCCACGAGGCGATCATGGCTCGCCGCATCCATGACGATCGGTTGCGCCCCGACTGATTCGACCAGCATCGTCACCGCCGGCTCGCTCTTCGTGAGCACCCATGGAGCGCCCTTGAAGATCGAGGCGTCGGCGGCATCGATGCCGGCCGCCTCCTTGCCGCACATGGGATGGCCGCCCACCAGGTCGATCCCGGCTGCGGCCGACCACTCCATCACCTCCTGCTTCGTGCTGGCGACATCGGTCACCACCTTGCCATCGACGTGCCCGCGCAGCTGAGTGAACAACTTCTTCATGGCGAGGATCGGGACTGCGACGACAACGATGTCTGCCAGGTCGACGACCGACAGGTCCTCGCTCGCGCTCTCCACGATGCCGCGATCCAGGGCTTTGCGCAGAGTCATGGCGTCGGCATCGCTGCCCACGACGACTGTCTCCGGCGAGGCCTCTTTCAGCGCGAGGGCGAGGGAGGATCCGATCAGACCCAGGCCCACTATCGCGACAGCGGGCATGTGCAGGCTTGGGGTCAGGCGAGCTGCCTGGACATCGCGCCCAGCAGCCTTCTGAGGTCTTCCATCAGGCGATCGAAGTTCTCGAAGTCGAGCGACTGCGCTCCGTCTGACAACGCCTGGTTCGGCGTGGGATGCACCTCCACGATGAGGCCATGCGCGCCGGAGGCCACCGCCGCCAGCGACATTGGGCGCACCAGCGACCACCGGCCGGTGGCCTGCGATGGGTCGACGACGATCGGCAGGTGCGACAGCTCACGCGCCAGCGGGACCGCGTTCAGGTCCAGCGTGAAACGTGTCGACGTCTCGAAGGTTCGGATGCCCCGCTCGCAGAGAATGACGTCGCGGTTGCCCTGTGACAGGACGTACTCGGCGGCGAGCAGCCACTCCTCGATCGTGGACGACATGCCGCGCTTGAGCAGGACCGGCTTGCCGGAGCGACCGGCCTCCTGCAACAGGGCGTAGTTCTGCATGTTGCGGGTGCCGAGCTGGAGGATGTCGGCGTACCGCGCCACCAGCTCGACGTCGCCGGGCGACACGACCTCGGTCACGACCTTGAGGCCCGTCTCGGCGCGAGCCAGCGCCATCATCTTCAGCGCGGCCTCGCCCAGGCCCTGGAACGAATAGGGCGAGGTGCGCGGCTTGAAAGCGCCGCCCCGCAGAATGGTCGCGCCCTGCGCTGCCACGTGCCGAGCGGTCTCGAGCAGCATGTCCTCGCCCTCGACCGAGCATGGGCCGGCCATCATCACGACGTCCTCGCCCCCGATCTTCACCCCGCCGACGTCGACCACCGTGTTGAGCGGCCGGAACTCGCGGCTCGCGAGCTTGAAGGGCTTGGTGATCGGGATGATCTCGTGGATGGCGTTGAGGTGGGAGAACGCTTCCTTGTAGGCGTAGGCGTTGCCGCCGATGACGCCGACGAGGGTGCGTTCCTCCCCTCGCGATAGCTCGGTCTTGAGCCCGATCTCGTGGACGCGATCGACCACCGCCTTGATGTCGGCTTCGGTCGCGGTGTGCGTCATGACGATGATCACGGGATGACTGTTCCTTTCAGTGTGTCCAGGTCGGCCTTGATCGCTCTTGCCCCGCGCAGGTAGGCGAAGCGCATCGCCGATTGCGGCTTGGCGGTGTTGTAAAGCAGAAGGATACGGATGCACATCGGGACGGCGCGCGGGTTCGGCAGCGGCACGTCCATGTCGTGGCCGCACAGGAGCGGCACCTCCAGCCAGCCCAGGCGGCGGGCCGCATACGCTGGAAACTCGGCGGTGAGGTCGTGCGTGGTGCTGAAGTAAGCGAAGCACACCTCGTCCTTGTCCACCGAGTTGAGCCGTATCAGCTCGATGAGAAGCTCCGCCGTTGCCTCGGTGATGGCCTCGGGCGTGTTGGCTTCCGCGGTGGTCGCACCGCGGATCCCCCTTAC
>DATARC010000218.1:0-14396 GCA_036264335.1 Candidatus Dormiibacterota bacterium | reverse complement strand
GATCGCCAACGCCAAGGTCCTGGGGATGATTGGCCCATGGACGTCCAACGTTGCCTTCGCGGAGATCCCGGTGGCCAATCCCTATGACCTGGCGATGATCAGCCCGACCAACACCAACGATTGCATCACCCGTGAAGAACCTGCGGTATGCCTGTCCGGCCAGCCGCCCTGGCGATCACTGACCCACCCGAACAACTACTTCCGCATCGCCTCCCCGGATTCGTTCCAGGGCAGGGCGCTGGCGCAATACATCACATCGGTCGGCGTGACGCGAGCCGCTGCGTTCAACGAGTTCGGTGCGCGGGGTGAGCTCCTCGTCAAGGACTTTGGCGAGGCGCTCGCCGCGGCCGGGGGCAAGCTCGTCTTCAGCCAGGACCTGGACCCGGCGACGCGCTCATTTACCAGTTTCCTGCACTCAGCCAATGCTGCCGGCGCACAGGCGATCCTGGCTGTAGGCCAGGCAAACTATCGCATCTGCGCGGCCCGTGCCCAGATGACCGACATTCTTCCCAAGGGCGCGTTGTTTCTCGGATATGACGGCATCGTCGACGGGGGTTGCATCAAGGACGCCGCTGACAACGCCGGCGGGATGATCGTTGCCAGTAGCGACGTCGGACCGACGCAGAGCAGCGACGCGGCCATGGTCCAGGCGGCCGCGAACTTCCGAAAGGCATTTCCGAAAATCAAGGACATCCAGCCATATGTGTTCGCTGCCTACGACTGCGCCCGCATCCTGATCGATGCGATACAGCGCGCAGTCGACGCCAACGGCGGCGGCAAGCCAACTCGGGCAGACGTCGTAAAGGCTCTATCCCAAGCGCATTTTGAAGGTGCTACCGGCACTTATTCGTTCGACGCGCACGGCGATGCCCTGTCACCCATGATGTCGATTTACAAGGTCGACAACGGCCAGTGGGTCTTGCAAAACAAGATCGACATCAGCACCAACTAGCGCCCCTGACCTGCCGCCCTCGCTAACTTATTTGGCATGGGATACGACGAGGGGACCCTGGTCAACGCTGAAATCAGTCACAACCCGACAGAACAGGCCGTTCCACACGGAGTGATCCTGGTCGAGGGGGTCAGCGATCAGCTCGCGCTGGAGGCACTGGCCAGGCGCCGCGGGCGCAATCTCGAGGCCGAGGGCATCGCCATCGTGCCGATGGGCGGAGCCACGAACATCCGGCGCTTCCTCGATGTGTATGGTCCTCGAGGTATGGACGCGCGAATCGCCGGCCTGTACGACGCGGGCGAGGAGGATGATTTCAAGCGCGCCCTCCAGCGCGAGGGTTTCGGCTCGGACCTCACGCGCGCCGACCTGGAGCGGCTTGGCTTCTATGCCTGCCAGGCGGACCTGGAGGAGGAGCTCATCCGCGCGCTGGGCACCGTGGCGGTGGAGCGCGTGATCGAGGCCCAGGACGAGCTCCCTTCGCTGCGATCGCTGCAGAACCAGCCGGCGTGGCGCGGGCGCAACGTCGAGGCCCAGCTCAGGCGGTTCTTCGGCAGCAAAGGCAGCCGGAAAAGCAGATTTGGCGCGTTGCTGGTCGAGGCCATGGATCTGTCGCAGGTGCCGCGACCGCTCGACCGCGTCCTTGCCCACCTGTGACGCTGGCTTGAGATGGACAACACAACCCTGGCCCGAGCGACGATGGGGACCTCGCTCGGTTTTCACATCGTGTTCGCAGTACTGGGCGTCGGCATGCCGTTGCTCATGTCGGTTGCCGAAGGCCTTGCACTGTGGCGACACGACAAGTCGTGGTTGGAGCTCGCTCGCCGCTGGTCGAGAGCTTTCGGCGTCCTCTTCGCCGTCGGCGCGGTATCGGGCACCGTGCTGTCCTTCGAGCTCGGCCTCCTGTGGCCGCGCTTCATGGCATTTTCCGGTGGCATCTTCGGCTTGCCGTTCTCGGCCGAAGGTTTCGCCTTTTTCCTGGAGGCGATATTCCTCGGCCTGTATCTCTACGGGTGGAACCGTCTCAGCCCGCTCCAACACTGGCTCACATCCATACCGATCGCGCTCAGCGGAGCTGCCAGCGCCGTCTTCGTCGTGATGGCGAATGCCTGGATGAACACGCCTGCCGGCTTCACGCTCGGCCCGGGCGGTCAGCTGGCCCAGGTCGATCCGGTGGCTGCAGCGCTCAATCCGTCCACCGCCACCGAAGACCCCCACATGGTGGTGTCCGCCTACGTCGTCACGGGCTTCGTGGTCGCAGCGGTTTACGCGGCCGGCATGCTGCGAGGGCGGAACGACGTCTTCCATCGGCGCGGCCTTGCGCTTGGCATGACGATGGCGGCGATCGCGATCGTCCTCGCGGGGATCACCGGCGACTCCAGCGCCCGTTTCATCTACGGCGCCCAGCCCGCCAAGTTTGCGGCCATGGAGGGGATCTACCAGACAGAGAGCGGAGCTCCCATCCACCTCGGCGGGATACCTGACGACACTCAGCAACGGGTTCTTTTCGCGATTGAGATCCCCAAGGCCCTGAGCTTCCTCGCGACCTTCGATCCCAACGCGGTGGTGCGGGGCCTGAACACGTTTCCGGCCGCAGACCGACCAAGCCCCCTGCTCGTCCATCTCTCGTTTGACGGCATGGTCGGTCTGGGACTGTTCATTGGCTTCATGGCCGCGCTGTTCTGGCTCCTCGCGATACGGCGACGCTCGCTGCCGACTCACCGCCGGCTCCTGCTCGGGCTGGTGCTCGCGGGGCCGGCCAGCGTCGTGGCGATGGAAGCCGGCTGGTTCGTCACCGAGTTCGGGCGTCAGCCATGGATCGTCTACGGCATCATGCGAACGTCGCAGGCGGTCACGACCGCGCCCGCGCTGGGCCTGACGTTCGCGATATTCATCGTCATCTATCTGGGCCTGGCCATCACCACCGCGCGTCTGCTGTTGATGCTGGCTGCCCGCAATCGAGAAGCCGGGAAAGCGAATGTGTCACCGGTCACTTCAAGCCATGAGTAGCGCCGAGCTCATCGCGGGCATCCTCTGGCTCGCGCTGACCGCTTATGCCGTCCTCGCCGGCGCTGACTTCGGCGGCGGTGTCTGGGACCTCTTCGCCCGCGGCCCTCGGGCGGCGGACCAGCGCAAGGCGGTCGCCGAGGCAATGGGTCCGGTCTGGGAGGCGAACCACGTATGGCTCATCTTCATGATCACCGGCCTGTTCACGGCGTTCCCTACCGCGTTCGGTGTTCTGAGCCTTGCGCTTTTCCTGCCGTTCACGATCGCGCTGATCGGGATCGTGTTTCGCGGCGCTTCCTTTGCATTCCGAGCCCACGGGCGCGACGCGGTCGGGCCGCTGTCCCCGTGGGGAGTAATTTTTGGAGTCGCCAGCGTCATCACGCCATTCTTTCTAGGCACTGCTGTGGCTGCCGTCGCGTCGGGTTCGATTCACGCTCCAAACGCGCAGTTCGCAGGCAGCTTTCTGGATGGCTGGACAACTCCGCTGGCGATCGTCATGGGACTCTTCGCGCTGTCGATGTGCGCGTACCTTGCCGCGACCTACCTCATGGTCGAGAACGAACGCGAGCCTGCGCTGCTGGCCGACTTCCGGAGCCGTGCGATCGCGGCGGCCCTTGCTTCAGGTGTGCTGGCGCTGCTGGCGTTCGCGATCTCGGCGATTGAAGCCCCGGCGTTGATGCAAGCGCTACTTGGCCGGGGCCTGCCTCTGTTCGTTCTCGCGTTGCTCAACGGTCCACTCGCCCTGTGGGCGGTTTGGCGTTCGCGGCCGCGAATCGCGAGAATCGCCGTCGCCGGCCAGGTCGTGCTCGTGCTGTGGGCGTGGGCCGTGGGGCAGTGGCCGTACCTGGTCCCGCCCGATCTCACCATCGCGGCCACCGCTGCGCCTGCCGCGACGTTGAGCGCGATGCTCGTCGTCATCACAATCGGCGGGCTGCTGCTGGTGCCGTCGTTGTGGCTACTGTTTCGCGTCTTCAAGACCGGCCGGACCGAGGCATCCGGGTAACCGAGTCGGCACTTCAGCCGACCGTGAGGACCACGTTCCCGACCTTCTGCTGCGTCTCAACGTACCGAGTCGCCTCGACCACATCTTCGAGCGGGTAGCACCTGTCGATCACCGGGCGGTACTCGCCGGACTCGACGAGCTGCTTGAGGAAGAGGACGTCCGCCTTCGGAATTCGCGGTGGAAGCTGGAACACCACCCTCTTGGCCCCTTTCCGGGCGGGAATCAAGGCCAACAAGACGTTGACGGCCCCGTCCGTCGGCAGATAGATGCCGCCAGGCTTTAGCGAGTCGCGACACCGCTTGAATGAGTGCTTGCCGACCGCGTCGAGGATGACGTCATAGGTCTTGCCATTCCTGGTGAAGTCCTCCTGCATGTAGTCGATCACCTCATCCGCGCCCAGCGATCGAACGAGCTCCAGGTTCTTGGTGCCGCACACCGCCGTTATGTGGGCGCCGAAATGCCTGGCGAGCTGGACCGCCGCGGTGCCGATGGCGCCGGATGCGCCATAAATGAGAATGCTGCGCCCCTGGCGCAGGTCTGCCACTTTCAGGCACATCAGAGCGTTGAGGGCACCGTCGCAGATCGGCGCCGCCTCTTCGAAGCTCATACCGGCCGGCATGCCTGCGATGCGATAGCTCGCCGGCAAACACATGAACTGGGCATAGGCGCCGAACCTGAGACCGGTGGTGCCGAAGACGCGGTCCCCCGGCGCGAACTCGGTGACGGCCGCGCCCACCGCCTCCACCTCGCCCGCAAACTCGCTGCCGAGCACGGGTTGCCGCGGTCGGCGCCATCCCGATACCAACCTGCTGAAGACCATCATGGCCCGGCCGTTGGACCGGTTGGCTTCGCGAATGTGGACGTCCATCCGGTTGACGGTGGCGGCGTGAACCCTGACCAGCACCTCATCTTCTTTGGGTACCGGCTTCGCAACATCTGCCAATCGGAGAACGTCAGGCGGCCCGTACCTGTCGTACACGACGGCTTTCATCGATTCGCGCTTCCGTTGATCGTCAGCACGACGTTGCCTGTCTTCTGCTGGGTCTCGACGTATCTGGTCGCTTCGACGATCTCCTCCAGCGGGTAGCGCCGGTCGACGACCGCCTGGAACTTTCCCGCTTCGATGACCTTCTTGATGAAGAGGACGTTCTCCTGCGTGTAGTGCGGAGGAATCGGAAACAGGGCCTTCCTGGTGCCGATGCGCGCTGTCCAGAGCGCGAGGAAGAGATTCCGGAAGCCGTCGGTCGCGACGTAGGTGCCACCCTCCTTAAGCGAGCCTTTGCTTCGCTTGAACGAGTGCTTGCCGGCCGCGTCGAAGATCACGTCGTACGTCTCGCCGTTCGTCGTGAAGTCTTCGTGCGTGTAGTCGATCACGCGGTCGGCGCCGAGGGACCTGACGAGATCGACGTTCTTGGTGTTGCACACGGCGGTGACATCAGCCCCGAAATACTTGGCCAGCTGGACACCAGCGGTTCCAATCGCCCCGGACGCACCGTAGATGAGCATCTTGTGTCCCGCGCGGACGTGCGCTGCCTCCAGGCACATAAGCGCAAGGACGGCTCCGTCGGTTACCGCCGCGGCCTGTTCGAACGTGATGCCGGCCGGCATGTGCGCAAGCGGCGCGGTCTCCTTCATGGCGATGTACTCGGCGTGCGCCCCGGACTGAAACGCGCTGGTGCTGCCGAAGACGTGGTCGCCGACGGCGAACTTCGTGACCGCGGAGCCAACCGACTCGATCTCCCCCGCCAGCTCGGTGCCCAGGATTCGCTGCTTCGGGCGACGCAGGCCAAAGAAGACGCGGATGAGGGCAGGCTTGGCCGACCGGACACCGGTGTCCGTGCGCGTGACCGTGGTCGCGTGAATTTTCACCAGCACCTCGTCCGCTTTGGGGACGGGCTTCGCAACCTCCTCGATTCTCTGCACTTCGGCGGCCCCGTACTCGTCGAAGACTGCGGCTTTCACCGGCCCCCCTTCCCCTTCTCGGGTGACTGGGGATGGCGGATCGGTCCGCCTTGCTTCCACATCCTTCCGGCGCGGAACAGCTCAGCAGGCTTGCCGCCCGTCGAACCGGGCCGTGCCCGGCGCCCGGTCGGGATGACCCAGCCGCTCTCGGCGACGACCCTCCGCCTGAAGTTGGCGCCATCGAGGTGCACTCCCCAGACGGCCTCGTAGACCGCCCGAAGCTCGGCAACCGTGAACGTGGGACCGACGAATGCCGTGGCGATGCCGGTTTGCTCGAGGTCGACGCGAACGCGCTCGACGGCGTCGCGGACGATCCTGGCGTGGTCGAACGCCAGGTCGATCTTTCCGTTGAGCGCATCGGACACGGGGATGAGGGCGGCATCCGCGGCGTCGGTGCCTGCCGCAATCGCCCCAAGGTCGCGGAGAACGGCCAGGTAAGCGACGGTGACCACGTTCATCCGCGGATCGCGGCCCGGATCACCGTAGGCCCCGAACTGCTTCAAGAGGCTGGCGCTGTCGACGCCCGTCTCCTCGCCCAGCTCTCGCCGGGCCGCCTCGTCCAGGGTTTCGGTCGGGCGCTTGAAGCCGCCGGGGATCGCCCACTTCCCCGCGAACGGAGGCACGCCCCGCCGCACGAGCAAGACGTGGAGGCGGCCATTGGACATGGTCAGGACCACCATGTCGACAGTCACGGCGAACGCCGGAAACTGGGATGGATCGTAGTCGGCGGGAACGCCCGCGTCCCGGGTTTTGGTCGTCACGACTGTTACCCTAGCACGAGTTATGGTCCGGTGGACCAGAACTTGCATCAGACGGCAGGCAACCGGCGCCTCTACCGCCGATGACCGGATAAGCGGCCGGCTACATCGCCGAGTCGGTGATGGTTCCCTCTGAGTAGTTCGCGTCGGGTTGGGCGGCTGATTGCCTTTGCAGCCATGCCGTTCCGCAGTCCCTGGCCTCCAGCGGGCTGCTGTGATCGTGCTCGCATTCCCATGCAGGAGCGTCGTGCGTGTCGGCCTCGTACGCCTGGGCTCGATAGGACAAGGTCGGCAGCGGCCGCCCTTTTGGAGGCCCCTTGATGGCGATCACCCGCATGCGCATCAATCCACCCTAGAAGCCGAAAGCTCTGTCTGTCCTCCTACCGTTGAAGTATTCCGCCTGTGGAAATCTCCGGTAGGCCGAACAAAAGTGCGCACCGCCAGGGAGTTCGAGGGGACAATGAGATCCTGATGGAGACACATCAGCGTTCTCTGGCCGAGTCGCTGCTCCGTGCTTACAAGCTCGCTCACGAACGGTTGCTGAAGGCCTCGGCAGGATTTTCAGGCGAGCAATTTGCGCGGAGCGCCGGTCCAAGCGTTCATTCGGCCGCGTGGCAGCTTTGGCACGCGGCTCGCTGGGACGATGTATTCGCGTCCTACTTTCACAAGGCTCTGCAGACAGAGCCTCGCTCGCAAGTGTGGGACAGAGAGTCGCTGGCCGAAAAGTGGTCGCTGCCCGCCGGCTCGATGGGGCGGCGCGACACGGGGACGGAGATGTCGAACGAGGCGGCCGAAGCGATGCGGCTCCCAGCGCAGAAGGAGATCATCGAGTACGCCAGGCACGCCTTCGCATACGGCGAAGAGGCCGTCGCGATGATTTCGGATGATCAGCTGCTGGCGGCTCCGAAGATCGATCCCGAGGGCGGCACGAAGCTGGACAACCTGCTCATCTACCTCGAGCACCTGAGCCGCCATCTCGGCGTGATGGAAACGATCCGGGGGCTCCAGGACCCGCGCTAGCGGTGGATGGTAGCCCCGGCGGGATTCGAACCCGCGATCTCAGCCTTGAGAGGGCTGCGTCCTAGGCCACTAGACGACGGGGCCGCGTCGTGAAATTGCGTCCGGACGGACGCAACATGCTACCAAGATCATTGTCGCCCAACCGCCGCCGCGCGCCGCGCGCGTCCCGCCAGGTATCGCTCGACCGCAAAGGCCAGCAGGCCCACGATAAAAACCGGCCACACCAGCCACTGCAGGTGATATGACAGCCCGCCGCCGAGCGAGAGCGCCAGGCCTGTCAGCACCAGCGCCAGGGTCACACGCCGTTGCCGATCCCGTGACGGAGCAAGTGCCTGGTATGAGTGCTCGCGGTGCCCGATTCCGATCCGGCGCCCAGCGCGCGCCAGGCGCACCAGGGTCTCCAGAGGATCGAGAAGAAACAGGGTGAGGCCCACAGCCACGGCGAACATGGCCGTCGGACGCCCGAACTGCGGCGCCAGCAGAGGGAGGCCGGCGATCGCAAAGCCCAGCGAATAGCTGCCCGAATCCCCAAGGAAGATCCGAGCGGGCGGGGTGTTGAACAACAGAAAACCCAGGCACGCGGCCGCCAGCACGACCGCCAGCTCCACCGCGCCGGTGGACCAGATACCGATGATGACCCCCGCGCAACTCGCGAAACCCTGCCCGCCGGCCAAGCCGTCGATCCCATCCATGAAGTTATAGAAGTTGGTCACGGCAACGAGCCACAGCACCGCCAGCGCCAAACCCGCCCAGCCGATCGGCAGGTCAAGTGGCGGCGGCAGCGGCAGCCGGTCGACGCCACCGACCGCCGCGACCACAGCCACCGCCACCACCACCTGCACGAGGAGGCGATACCTGACCGGGACCGAACGCCGGTCGTCGATGACGCCGAGGGCGGCCAACACGACGATCCCCGCCAGCAGCACTCCGAGGTTGCGATCCACAGGTATACCGGCGGCGGTCAGGAAGATGACCCCCGCCGCCACCCCGGCGACAATCCCGATGCCGCCCCCGCGCGGTGTGGGCGCAACGTGAGAGCTTCGTTCGTTGGGCACGTCGATCAAGCCAAGCCGCGAGGCGTTGCGCGACACCAACCACACTGTCCCGGCCGCCACAATCAAGCCGAGCGCAGCCGCTACCGCGAAGGCGGCGATCACGAAGCTTTGCGCTGGGCAACCACTTCGCGTGCGGCAGTCGCAAACGTCTTTTTCGTTCGGAATCCAAGCTCGCGCTCGATCCGCCGTCCGCTGTACATCGCCGGCACCGAGAGCTTGGAGAGGGCAGCCGAATCGAAGGGCAATCTTCGCCGCGCAACGCGCTCACCTAGGTCCCCGAGCAGCGCCCCCGACGCAAGGACCGCGCGCGGCACATGCCATCCAGGCGCCTGGCGCCCGAGCGCCTGGAGGACTATCTCGTAGATCTCGCGCGACGAATACGGACGCGGCTCGGAGACGATATAGACCTTGCCGGCCGCCTCCGGCCGCGTGGCGACGAGGATGGCTGCATCGATGGCGTCCTCGACGTGGACGAGGCTGCGCTTCCCGGGGTATTGCGGCAGCGGCGGAAAAACGCCACGATCGATCGCGGCGATCATGCGTGGCAGGTGACCCTTGTGCCCGGGACCGTAAACCATCGGCAGCCGCAGGCACACCGTCCTCATTCCCGACTTGCCGTTCATGGCCAGCACCAGCTCCTCGGCCCGGAGCTTCGCGCGGCCGTAAGGCGTGGTCGGAGCCGGCCGGGTGTTTTCGTCGAGCTCGGACGCCAGGCCCTCCGGCAGCACGGCGACGGTGCTGAAGAACACGAACGCCTGCACCCCTGCGTCTGCCGCGGCCTGCAGCAGATAGGTGGTGCCGTCGACGGTCACCCGGATGTGCTCGGCCTCCGCATCTCCGCCCTCGTCCATCCTGTGCACGCGCCCGGCGAGGTGGAACACGGCTTGCGGCTTGATGTCGGCCAGCCCGACGATAGGGTCCTTGCCGATGTCGTTGGTGATGGTTTTCGGCCCGGTGCCCTTTCGCGACAGACGGTAGACGTCGCTGCCAAGTGCCTCGAGGCGGCTCACGAGAAGACCGCCGATGAAGCCGTCGGCGCCTGTGACCAGGGTGCGGGTAAGCGGCGAAGGCGCCGGCTTACGCGATCGCTTCTTCACGGTTCGCATTATTCCCGCTTCGCACCGCCGTTCGTGACGGGGACGGGTTGGCTGATCCAGAACGGTGTGACAGCATCGAACGGGAGAGTTTGGTGGGCGGCGTTGGGGTCGAACCAACGACCTCTCGCGTGTGAGGCGAGCGCTCTTCCACTGAGCTAGCCGCCCTCGGGGGGACCATTTTACCTTCGCGGCCGGCGCCCAAGACCTACCGGCCTGAGGCCGGCAATTCGCTTAATCAGGGGCCCTGACCGTCGAACAGAGCCCATGTGACGAAGTCTTAACAACGACCACTTTGGATTGTCGTTACCTGCGTGCTAGGTTCAAGACGCTCATGAGTTTCTTCGTTTGTTTGCTACTGCATCGTCGTGAGCGCGAGATACTCGTCAGCGGGATCCTCCCGTGGGGTATCGACGCCGTGGTCTTCTGCTGGCGCTGCGACCACATGCGTGGCCGAGCAGTCAGGGTTCTTCAGCTAAACCACAGTCCCCTGCACGCGTAAACCGCGCGCGGGTCAGCGCTCCAGCACGACAGCGGGGTAGTACGCCGGGAGGATGGTCCTCCGGGGAAACTGCTGGGCTGCCTGGTCGCGCAAGGCAAGGTCGACGTTCCAGCTGACGACGACGACCGCGTCGCATCCGCTGAGCTGATCAGCGCTTGAAACCACTTTGAAATTGGTCGTGTAGGCGCCCAGCACCTGCTCGTCGGAGTGGATGACGCATGCGGTTCGGCCTGCGGCGTGAGCGTGATCGACGTAAGCCGCGGCGCGCTGAAGCGCCAGAGGATCCTCGGTGTAACCGTAGACCTGCCCGGCAGCCGCCGCCGCGGCGCCCATCAGGACGACAGGCGCCAGAACCTTCCAGCGCGCGATCGCGGCGGCCATCAGGAACGCGCACCCCGGCACGAGGAAGATGAAGAAGCGAGGGTACAGGTAGGCCGGCTGCAGCCCCAGCCACAGGATCGCCACGACCACCACGGTGACGACCACCGAGGCCCACACCCAGGGCTCGGCGCGGAGCGGCCACAAGCCCAGAACTGCCGCGCTCAACCACAGCCCGATCGGCAGCACTAGGGGCGCCCCAAAGAGAAAAAGGACGAGATAGCGCGGGAAGTCCGGGTTGAACACGCTCGCGGGATACCCGTGCTGGACGAGCTCCATGAACTGGATGTTGGCGTTGGCGGCGACTCCAATCAGTGCCGCGGCGACCCATGCCGGCGACCACCGGATCAGCAGCTGCGCATCCCTGCGGCTCGCCATCCATGTCACGTGGGCAATGAGGACGGCGCCGGCGAACAGCTGGGCTGAGATCGCAAGGCCGATCACCAACGCGTAAACGATGCGGCGCGCGGGGATCGGCCTCTCAGCGGCCAGGACCAAGCTCCCGAACACCGAGAGGAGGGCCGCAAGGCTGTAGCCGCGCAGGTCCCGGCCGTTGTCCACGAACAGAGGCAGCGTCGCGATGTAGAGAGACGCGCTGACGCCGGCCAGCAGCCCGAACTTTCGCGAGAGGACGGCCGCCATCGTGCCGACGGTGCCGCCCGCCGCCAGGGCGGGCAGCAACCTGTACACGATCTCGCTCCTCGACCCAGTCGCCGAGTAGATCAGGTGGCTGACCAGTGAAAGCAGGACGTGATCGTTTGAGGCCACGCTCTTGAGCGCGACCGTGGGGATGACAGGGCGCACTGCGAAGGCGTCCCAGAGCGAGGAGGTGGCGACGAAGTTGGCGAAGGTGGCCGCGGCGTCGTAGCCGAAGGAGCGGTTCGAGCCGATCAGGTACGCGGCGGTGGTGGCGACGCCGAGCACGACTCCGGCAATCAGGGGTCCGCGACGACTTCGCATCGCGGGGAAGTTAACCGGTTTGAGGGGTTACCGCCCGCTTTATGAATTCTCCGTTCGCGCCGTCCTCGATTTCGACCTCGGGCAGGATCTCCTCACCCGTGTAGGCCGACGCTTGCATCCTGAAGAGGCGAGCGTAGCGGCCGTTCAGTCGCATGAGCTCCTCGTGCGTGCCCTCCTCGACGAGCTTGCCATGCTCGAGGAAGACGATGCGGTCGGCACGCCTCACGGTCGAAAAGCGGTGCGAGATGTAGACAGCCGTCCGGCCCTGCGTCAGCGAGTGCAGCCGCTCGAAGAGGTCGTATTCCGCCTGCGCGTCGAGTGCAGACGTCGGCTCGTCCAGCAGCAGGATCTTGGCATCGCGCATGAACGCCCGGGCCAGGGCCACCTTCTGCCATTCGCCGCCGGAGAGGTTGACCCCGGCATCGAACCACTTGCCCAACGCCGTGTCATAACCGGCAGGCAGATTCGAGATGAGGTCGTCGGCGCCGGCCTGTTTGGATGCCTTTTCGATCGCCGCGCGATCGCCGATGTCGGGCACGTCGCCGAGGCCGATGTTCTCCGACGCCGTGGCCTGGTACGTCACGTAGTCCTGGAACATCGCTCCCACCTGCTCACGCAGCTCGACGGGATCCAGGTCCCGAATGTCGATCCCGTCGATCAGGATCCTTCCCTCATTCGGGTCGTAGAGCCGGACGATCAGCTTGAACAGCGTGGTCTTGCCGGCCCCGTTGCGGCCGACCACCGCCAGGGTCTCTCCAGCCCGCACCGTGAAGCTCAAGTCCGTGAGGGCCGGCTTGTCGGCGCCCGGATAGGCAAAGGTGACGTTCTCGAACCTGATTTCGCCGCGCATCGGCGTCGGAACTTTAAGCGGCGCTGCCTTGACCGGCATCGCGGACTTGGTCTCCATGAGCTCGAACAGGTTGTTCAGGTAGAGGTTGTGCTCGTACATGCCAGAGAAGCCGCCGAGGATGCCCTGGATCGACCCCTGCACCGACTGCGCTGCAGCCGTATACAGCGAGAGGTCGCCCAGGCTCAGACGGCCGCCGATTGCCTGGAGCGCCACGTAGAGATAGGTGACCGAGGTGGCGATCGTGCTGATGTTGCCGAGCGCGAATCCCGTCAGGTACCGCCGAGTCACCTGGGCACGCTGGCTCGAGTAATAGCGCTCCGCGATCATCCTGTACCGCTCTATGAAATAGTTGCCGAGGCCGAACAGCTTGACCTCTTTCGCGTAGCTGTCGGTGGTGACCAGGGTGACCAGGTAGTTCATTCGCCGCAGGAGCCGCGAGCCCCAACGAGCGATTGCGTAGCCGCGCCAGCCATAGCGCGTATCGGCGATGAAGGCCGGGATCGGCGACACCAGCGCGAGGAGCGCGAGGAGGGGGCTAACCACGATCAACAGGGCGATCATGGTGATGAAGGTCAGCAGCGTCTGGAGCAGGCCGAATGCAGTCGAGATCATGAGCACCGGCCGGTTGATCGAGTCCGTCTGCGCTCGGCGCAGCAGGTCGTACGAGGCGGGATCCTCGTAGAACGAAAGATCGAGCGAGGCTGCCTTCTCCATCACCATCAGCTGGATGCGCATGGCCACCGAGTTCTGCAGAAGCTGTTGCGTGATGTTGCGGACGGTGCCGAGCAAGGCGGTGACGGCGAACAGCGCCAGCTGCAACAGGGCGACGAGGATGATCATGTTCACGGCGCTGAAGGTCGGGCCGCCGTGGAGGTTGGGATCGAGGTCGTGCAGCGTCACCACGTTCGGCAGGCCACTGTTGTGGATGAGGATGCCTCGCACCACAGCGTTGATCAGCAGCTTGGAGGTGTAGGCGGCCCCGGCCGGGATCACGCCCGCGACGATGGTGGCCGCGAACAGTCCAAGAGTGGTCCGCGGGCTTGCGTCCCAGACGAGCCGCAGCACTCGTGGCAGCGCTGCCGTCGTGCCGGTGACCGCTTGCTTGAGGTTCTCCCAGCGGCCGCGCAGGTCCTTCGGGCCTTCGTCCTGCGGCGGTCCCTCGAGCATCGGATCCCCGGTGAGGCCGCTGTCGGCCGTTCCTGTTTGAGGGCTCTTGCGGCGACCCCTCCACCACATGGCGGTCGAGAGGTCGGGTTGGTGCGGCGGCATCATGCCCATCTATCTACCCGCGACTTTACCGACCCGGCGCCCAGTTGGAAGGCGCCGGGCCGGTCGCTTAGAAGACTTGAGATTCGCTTGAAGTCGTACGGGGTTCGCTGTGCTGGCCGGAGTGCCGTCTGCGCGAGCGCATCCAGCGTCCGATCATCACGCGCCGGTTGCCCTCGGAACGGCCTCCGCCGCCCGGGTTGAACCGCTTGGTCACGCCACCAAGCTTCGCGCCCCAGGTCACGTACTTGTGGAAGCGCTCCTCCGCCTCTTGCGCGATGCCGATGCGTGGGCCACGAGTTTCCTCGCGGAACCGGGCGATGCGGCCGGCGGCCGCGCCCTCCTGCTCCTCCGGTGTCGAGCCGGCGCCTGCGCCGACGTCCGGCAGGGTGCCGAGGACCACAATCTGGTCATCCTCCACGGTGACCTCTACTCCCTTGAACCAGCCGTCTGGGAGTCTTCCGGCAAACCAACCCTTGATCGATCCGAGCTCTTTCTCATCCATGATTACAACATTACGACGTAACAGATCGGGATTGCAAGTGGCAACCAACCTCACTTGTTGATTAGCCAATCTGGCCCGCCGTGCCAC
>DATARC010000180.1:0-5446 GCA_036264335.1 Candidatus Dormiibacterota bacterium | reverse complement strand
TCGATCTCGGAGCGAACCTTGTCCAGTGTCGCGCCCAGGTCCTCGAGCACGTGAGCAGCGATGCCCTCGCCTTCGATCAAAAGGCCGAGCAACAGGTGCTCGGTGCCGACGTAGTTGTGGCCCATGCGACGCGCTTCCTCGAAGGAGATCTCGATCACCTTCTTGACGCGCGAGGTCGGAATGATCTGCTGGATGATGATTCGCTCGTTGCGGCCGAGCACCGACTCGATCGTCTGGCGGACCTTACCGATCTCCACGCCAAGGTTGTTCAGGACCTTGGCGGCGAGGCCTTCGCCCTCGCGCAGCAAGCCCAGGAGCAGATGCTCCGTTCCGATATAGCTGTGGTGCGACCGTTCTGCTTCTTCTTGGGCGAGCGTCAGGACTTTCTTAGCCCGCTCAGTGAATCGTTCAAAGGGATACAAGGTCTTCCTCCTGGACTACGACCTGCTTAGGGTGGGGCCAGCACCTCCTCGATCTGTTGAATAGGGTACGCGTTGGTACCTCGCCCTAATATAACGAACAACTCAGCCGGCGGAATTTCCTCGCGGAGGCACTCATTGAGGCCGCTTCTTGAGCGCCTCGGCGGTTTCCTCCCCGCGGCGATCGCCCTGGCACTTCCCACCGTCTTCATACCTGTCGCTGTCGACGCTTATGTCCTCCCCCGCGGGGCCATCGTCATCGCGGGCGCCGGTCTTGGGTGCGGCCTCGCGCTGCTCCTCCCCGGCGCATCGGCATTGGGCCGGCTGCGCCTGCCGCTCCTCGCTGCCGCCGCCGCCGCGCTGCTTGCGTTTGCCTGCTCGATCTCGTGGCCTCTGAGCTTGGAAGGCTCATATACCCGGTACGAGTCGCTTCCAATCAGGCTCGCGTATCTCGGCCTGCTGGCCTCGCCCGTCTGGCTGCTGCGCGACCGGGCCTCACGAGAGCTGGTGATTCCAGCCTTCGTCCTCGGCACGACGATCGCTTCGTTTCAGGCGCTCGTTCAGGCCGTCCTCCTCCTGAACCACTCGATCGATTACAGACCAGACGGAAACCTTGGCAACGCCAACCTCCTGGGGGCTTTGCTCGCGATGGCGATCCCGCTTGCCTTCTCGCGCGGACTTCATGCGCCCAGGTTCGGCGTCCTCTGGTGGGCGGCCCTCGCCGTGCTGGTCGCCGCGCTCGTGGCGACGACCTCGCGCAGCGGCGGGCTCGGCGCCCTGGCCGGCTGCCTTGCCGTGATCGTTTTCATGCTCAAAGGCAGGAGAGCAGCCGTCGGCGCCACCGTCGCGATCGCCATCGTCGGGATCGGATTGGCCGTGATTGTCGCGTCGCCGCTTCGATTCCTCAACGACGACCCCGGGCCGGCACGAATGCATCTTTGGGCTGATGCCGTCCGCATGATCGCCGCCCGGCCGTTGACCGGATGGGGAGAAGACGCGACAGGCCTCGTGTACGGCAGGTTTCTCAGCGGCGCCTGGGCCCCGGAGGTCGACCGCGCGCACTCCGGCCCCCTCGATGTTGCGGCCACCCAGGGCCTCATCGGCCTCGTCGCGCTGGCCTGGGTCCTGTTCACCTTGGCCCGTGACTTCTGGCGCCGGCGTTTCGCGGGCTCGGTCGGTCCGCTGGCGGCCGCGTGCGTGGGCTACACGGTCTGGGTGCTGTTCAACTTCGACTGGGCGCCCGCCACGGGTCTGTTCTGGCTGCTGGGCGGGACTGCCTGGTCCGGCATGACGGCGGCCGAAGGCGAATCAGCGCCGGACCAGTCCGTACGTTTGGGATCAAAAGGACTGGTTGCGCGCGCAACCGGGGCAGTCGTGCTGGCGGCCGGGGTCATATGGCTTGGGGTGATGCCGGTGCTGGCGGACGTCTGGTACCACCAGAGCCGGCTGGACCTATCGGTGATCGTCGACCCGCTGCAGGGGCGCTACCACTGGCAGCTTGGGCAGCAGCTGGTGGCGGCGGGATCGACCTCGCGCGGCCAGACCCAGCTCCAGCTGGCCGCCAGACTGGGTGAGAGCGATCCCCAGCTTTTCGTGGACCTTGGCGATGCCGACCAACGCCTGGGGCGCAGCGCGGACGCCCAGGCTGCTTACCGGATGGCGGTCATCATCGATCCGTACTTCAAGCCCGCGCGCGATCGGCTTGCCGGCAAGGGCGTGCCGCCACCGGGCTGAACAGGACCCAACGCGGCGAGGTCGGACTCTTAGGAGTCTTCCTCCACGTCTTCGTACTCGTCCGTGCGGTGCTCGGTCCGAGCGGCCCCAAGGCTTGCGGGCGGAGCTGAGAGCTGCTTCAGGCTCAGCGAGATTCGACGCCGCGCGGTGTCGATCCCTATCACCTTGACCTGCAGGGTCTCCCCCACCTTGAGGACGTCCTCGGTCCGCTCGACGTGATCCCACGAGAGCTCCGAGATGTGCAAGAGGCCTTCGATGCCCGCCATGATCTGCAGGAAGGCGCCGTACTTCTTGGTCTTGGTGACCTGGCCCTCGACGATCGAGCCGATCGGCATCGACTGCACCAGCTTCTCCCACGGGTCTTGCTGGAGCTGCCGAAGCGACAGCGAGATGCGGGTCTGCTCAGGGTCGAGCTTGATCACCTTCACCGACACCTCGTCGCCGAGCTGCAGGACATCGGTCACCTTGGACACGCGGTCCCAGGACAGCTCAGAGATGTGGATCAGCCCGTCGGCCCCGCCGATGTCGACAAAGGCTCCGTAGCTGGTGATGCCCGACACGGTGCCCTTGACCGTCGAGCCCGTCAGCAGCCGGCTGAACAGGTCCTCGCGCTTGCGCGCGCGATCCTCGTCCTCGGCCGCCTTCTGGCTGACGATGAGACGGTTGCGCTTGCGGTTGACTTCGAGGATCTTCACCGGGATTCGCTGCCCGACGAGAGACTCCAGGCTGCCGGCGTAAGCCCGCGCGACCTGGCTGGAAGGCAGGAACCCGCGGAGGCCGAGCACGTTGACGATCAGGCCGCCCTTGTTCTGCTCCCGCACGTCGGCTTCGATGACTGAGCCGTCGGTCTGCTTCTCGGCCGCCACGATCCACGTCGTCTCCGCCCGCGCTCGGCGAAGGCTGAGGACGACGTTGCCCTCCTCGTTCTCCGGCTGCAGGACGTAGACCTTGATCTGGTCGCCGGGCTCGAGACCGACCGAGTCGACTTCGCCGCGGAGCCCCAGCTCCTTGCTGGAGATGACGCCCTCGGCCTTGGCACCGATGTCGACCAGGACCTCATCAGCGTCGACGCGAACCACAATGCCATCGACTATGTCCCCATGGTTGGGAGTCTTGAAGGCCTCCGATTCATAATGGAGGTAATCCTCCATCGTCATCGCGGCTGATGAGTCTCTTTCGGTGTCCTCCTCTTGTTCAGTCAGGACAGCACCGGACTCATTGGACAACGCGCATTCCCCCTACGGTTTATTGGTGTGGTGTTGGTCGTCAAATCGGCCTCCGCCAGTACGAACCGCAATTGTACCGCAGAAAATCGATTTATCCAGGAAAAGGCGCGGCCAGGTCGGCGTTGTCGATCAGGCGGGTCTTTCCGATCCAGACGGCCATGACCGCGAGCGTTCCGGGAGCGACGAAGGTGGCCGGGTCGACCAGCTCGACGTATTCGATCTTGGCCAGCGGTTCGGCCTGCAGGACCTCCAGGATCCCCTTCTTGAGCTCCTTGAGGTCGCGCGCTCCAGTCTTGTAAGCCCTGGCGGCGCGATCGAGGGCGAAGCTCAGGCACGAAGCCGACTGGCGCTCCTCCGGCCCGAGGTAAGCGTTTCGCGAGCTCAGGGCCAGCCCGTCAGCGTCGCGAATGGTCTTGCCGGTGATGATCTTGACCCCGGTGTCGAGATCCTGGGCGAGGCGTTTGACGACCGCGACCTGCTGGGCGTCCTTCTGGCCGAAGTAAGCGTGGTCGGGCTCGGCGGCGACGAACAGCTTGGTGACCACCGTCGCCACTCCTTCGAAATGCCCGGGCCGGGCAGCGCCTTCGAGCGTGTCCCCGATCCCGAAAACCTTGACCCGGGTGGTCGCCCCCGGCGGATACATGACCGCCGCCGACGGCGCATAGATCGCAGCCACCCCCGCCTGCTGCAGCTGGGCCATGTCCGACTCCGGGCGATTCGGGTAGCGGGCGAGGTCTTCGTTCGGCCCGAACTGGATCGGGTTCACGAAGATGCTCACGACGACCCTCGAGTTCTCCTTGCAGGCGCGTTCGACCAGGCTCATGTGGCCGGCGTGCAGGGCCCCCATCGTGGGGACGAGGCCGATGGTGAGCCCCTCGTGCCGCCAGCCGCGCGCGGTCGCCAGCATCGCCGCCGGGTTGTCGATGACAATCGGCGGGCTAGCCGGCGCCGTACTTCACCTCTTCCCGATGCTCCTTCTCGCGGGTGTCGTTCGGCTCAGGGGTGGCCCCGTTGGCCGAGTACGAGTGCTCGGGGCCGGGAAACGTCCCCGCTCCGACCTCCTGCGCATATTGCCGGGCGGCCCGGCCGATGTCTTCCGCCAGGTTGGCGTAGCGCTTGACGAACTTGGGAGGCTTGCCGCTCGTCAGGCCGAGCATGTCGTGCAGCACGAGCACCTGGCCGTCGGTCCCCGGACCGGCGCCGATCCCGATCGTGGGAATGCGAACCGCTCGAGTGACCCGCGTGCCGACCGCATTCGGCACCCCTTCGAGGACCAGGCTGAAAGCGCCCGCCTGCTCCAGTTCCTTGGCGTCGGCCACGATGCGCGCGGCCTGGGACTCGCTCTTGCCCTGGACTTTGAACCCGCCCATCTGATGCACGAACTGGGGCGTGAGCCCGAGGTGGCCCATCACCGGTATTCCCATCTCGGTCAGCCGCCGCGTGACCTCAACAATCCGCCCGCCGCCTTCGAGCTTCACCGCATGCATGCCGCCCTCCTTCAGGAAGCGCCCAGCACTCGTGATCGCTTGCTCGATCGAGGCGTGGTACGACATGAACGGCATGTCGCCGACGAGCAGGGCTTGCCTCGAGCCACGAGAGACGGCCCTGGCGTGGTGAATCATGTCGTCGAGGGTTACGGGTAGGGTCGTCGGGTAGCCCAGCACGACCATTCCGAGGCTGTCGCCGACGAGGAGGATGGGGATTCCAGCTTCGTCGAGAATCTGAGCGCTGAGGTAGTCGTAGGCCGTGAGCATCGCGAAACGACGGCCTTCATCCTTGAATCGCTGGACGTCCAGGACCGTTGTCATTTACGAGATCTCCTTCGGGTCGCTGCCACTTTTCGGGTCAGCGCCCTTCTCGTTCGCTCGGCCGCCGCCGGCTGCAAGCCAGCCTGTCGGGCGATCTCGAGCGCGGCGTTGCCGAGCATACGATAAAGGTCGCTTTTTCGGCCCTTTGGGACCCGCCGGTCGTGCGTTTCCAGCTGGGCCAGGGCGATCAGATGCCGTGCGACCGTCGCCGCATCGCCTCGGCGGATCGGACCGGTGAGCGCCGCGACCGGGCCGCGCT
>DATARC010000098.1:0-10406 GCA_036264335.1 Candidatus Dormiibacterota bacterium | reverse complement strand
GTCAGGCCGCTCTCGTCGACGAGCTTGCGAGCGTCCGAATACCGGCGCTCCGACTCCTCCAGCTGCCCGTCGGCGTGCATCAAACGCCCGGCTATCACCAGGCACCGCGCTTTGGTGCCGGGATTGTCAGCGAGCGCTGCGCCTTCGTCGGCCAGCGTCAACGCATAAGCGAACTCGCCGAGGTAGTAGGCGCACCATGCGGCGGTCTCCATCCCCGCTGCGCCGGCGCCACGCACGATGGCCGCGCGCGCATCCTCGGCGGCGCGCGCGAACTGCCCCATGGTGATTCGAACCTCGGAGCGCAGCAGCCTGCTGTCGGCGTTGTCTTCCAGCTCGATCGCGTCGGTGAGGAGGCGCTCCGCCTCTGCGTAGTCGCGCCGGCGAAAGCAGGTGCGCGCTGCGACCACGAGCGTCGAAACCGCCTGCGTGACATCCCCGCCGAGCTTCGCGTGGTGCGCGACGCGGATAGCATCCGACGCCTGCTGGGCTTCCATGAGTCGGGCCACCGTTCGGTGGACGTGGGCTCGCCATGGGCCAGTCAGGCCCGCGGCCAGCGCTTCGCGCACCAGCTCGTGATGGAACGTGAAAGCGCCGGCGCCCTCGTCGAGGAACAGCGCCTTCACGCCGGCTTCGAGGTGCGCGAAAAGGTCGACAGGATGAAGGTTCAGAACCTGCATCAGGAGATCCGGGTCGATGATCGGGCCGATGGCGGCCGCGGTGCGCAGCGTGCGGGCGGCCGGCCCGAGCTGGTCGCAGCGTGAGTCAACCGCCTGCCGGATCGTGGCCGGCAGGCCGGCGTGCTGGTCGGTCACCGCCAGCTGGCGGAGGAACAGCGGGTTGCCACCCGTCAGCGCGTGCAGCTCTTCGGCCCGGCTGCTCCCGACAATGCTCCGGGCAGCCGCGAGATCCAGCGGGCCGAGGGTCAAGCGGTCGTCGGCCCGGCTGGGCAGCTTGGTGTTCAGCAGCTGGGTGACAACGATCAGGAGAGCCACGCCTGATGGGCGCGCCCTTGCGAAGTCGATCCAGGCGCGGGTGAGCTCGCCGGCGAGGTGAATGTCGTCCAGAACGATCGCAGTCGGGCCGGTTGATGCGATGTGGGCGAATGTGCTGAGCATGACCTCGAACATTCGCCGTCGCACGCTGGCGTTGAGGGCCGGTGCGATGACGGCCGGCGCCGGCTCCCCGCGCGGCGCGTCGACAAGCGCTCGAAACGCTGGTTGCGGACCGAACAGAGCCTGCGCACGCCGCCGGTCGCTTTCCACGAACTGGTCAAGCGCCGCCATCAGCGGATGAAGTGGCACTGTGCGATCGAGGCCGGCGCAACTGGCGAGCAGAACGGTTTTGTCATTTCTGGCACGGCTGGCCCAATGGGTGACGAGACGGGTCTTGCCGATACCGCTGTCACCCTCCACCACCACGACTCTGATGCCGCTCGCCGAAACCCGGGAGAGCGCGGCATCGAGGACCGCCAACTCCGCATCGCGGCCCGCCAGGCCATTGCCCGCGGCTTCCTCCGAGGGAGTCAGTGCGATTCCTGCGTCGCGGCCATGGTTCGCCGCGACAGCGATGACGAGCCCTGGTATGGGTTTGCCCTGCAGGATCGCCTTGTGGACGCCGTCGGTCGCCGGTGACGGGTCGACGCCAAGGTCCTCACGCAAACGCTTGCGAGCCCGGGCGAACGTCGCGAGGGCGATGGCCGGCTGGCCGCTGTGCGCCAGGGCCGCCATGAAAACCTGGAGCGCGCCCTCGTCATATGGGTCGGCCGCCACCACCGCCTCGCTCATCTCCCGCGCTGCCGAGAAGTCGCCGATTGCCAGCGCGGCGCGCGCGGCCGTGCGGCGGACGTCGACGGCCAGCTTCATCACAGCCGCGCGCTCCTCGTCCGCCCAAGGGGAGTCCGGCTCGTCCGCCAGCAGCTCGCCCCGCATCAGGGCGAGCGCGCCTTCAGCCGCGAGCCGAGCACTTGCGTAGTTCTGCTGCGACAGCCTTCGAGCAGCTGCAGCGGCCAGATGATTGGCGACGTCCAGGTCGATCCAGTCTGCGAGCAGCTGGTAGCCCGCATCAGACCTTGGCAGCCGCTCCGAACCGAGCACCGAACGCAGGCGGCTGATCAGCACCGAGATCTGCTGCGACGGCCTCGCGGGCGGACGGCCAGGCCACAAGCAGTCAATCAGCCGCGGCACCGGCACCGGCTGGCCGCGCGCGACCGCAAGGACCTTGATCAGGGTGCGCGCCTTGCGGCTTCCCAACGCATGCTTGTCGACGCCATGGATGTCCAGGGCGCCAAGCACGCTCACCTTCAACTCGCCGACTACATGACGTCCGGTCCGCATCTCGACTTTTCCGTTCGAATCCGCCCCGTTGCTATCTCGAATTGAGTCTAAACCGGTTGCTAAACGGACGCAAAGTCGCGACCGGTGGGCGCGTGCGTAACGAGTTCCCGAAGCTCCCCGTTCAGTTGCAAGTGGGGGGCACTCAATGAGCCGGCTCCCGGTGCCGGCCCGCCGGCTGGCGGCGGCAGTGGCAATCATCGCCGCGCTGGCGGCGCCGAGCGTCATCACCCTGTGGGTCTCGACCCCGTCGACCACAGACATCCAGCACCGGGTGCTCGCCGCGACCCGCGCGCATGGCGTCGTCCTGCTGGGCGAGGACGAGGTGCCGTCACTTCTGGCGCAGGCGGTAGTGGCGACCGAGGACGAACGCTTCTACGCGCACCATGGGATCGACACGATTGGGCTCGGGCGCGCATTCCTTTATGACGTGACCCACTCGTGCCTGTGCCAGGGTGGGTCCACCATCACCGAGCAGCTGGTCAAGGACCTGTACCTCGGCGGGTCGGACGCGGGCTACAACAAGATCGCCGACATCGCCATGGCTTACAAAGCCGAGCGTGTCATCGGCAAGAAGCTGATCCTGGCCGACTACCTGAGCGAGATCACGACCGGCATCAATCGATACGGTGTGACCCAGGCGGCCTGCGTCTACTTTCACGAGCCCCTCGATAAGCTGACGATCGGACAGTACGCGTTGCTTGCGGGCGTGACGCAGGCGCCCTCGCTTTACGACCCGACCGTCGACCCCGCCCTGGCCGCGGCACGTCGCGGCACCGTCCTCGCCGCGATGCTCGCCGACAGGATCATCACCGCGGACCAGGCGGCCGCGGCCAATGCCGAGCCGGTCCTGACCCCAGGCCCGCCCCCCGCCGGCTGCTGAGAGAGAACCGACTGCTTCTTTCTAATGTGGCGGTCGGAAGACTCGCTTATTCCAGCCAGACGATCGGGGAGGTCGCGTCCAGCCCGAGGTTGCTGGTCATCTGGAGGGGCTTGGTCACCACCGGTGGACCGGATGGTGACGGGCTCGGGCTTGGGCTCGGCGAGGGGCCAGGGGTGACGCCCGGCGTCGGCGTCGGGATCACCGGCGACGGACTCGGAGCTGGCGGCGTGTACGCCGCTTTCGGGAGGAACCACAGCTGGAAGCCGGCTCCGAGCACCGCCGGAGCAAGGTAGGCGATGCCGCTCCCGTCAGGGGCCCACGTGGGTTGCGCCACGAGCTGGCTGCTGACAACGACACGGCGGGGTCCGAGAGTCTTGCCATTCCACGACGCAAGCTCCAGGTAGGACACCTGCGTCCGGTGGGTGCAGATCATGGCCATCGTCCTGCCGTCTGGCGAGAGCGACGGCTGGGCGCAGCCCTCGCCGGCGCTGGTTAGCGGCCGTCCGTGATTGGCGCCTGCAGGCGGGTAGCACACCTGGCCGGCGAAGGCCTGTTCCGGCACGCTGGTAAACCACAGCTGGCTCTCGAGCCCTGAGCAATCAGGTCCATAGGAGTACTTCGTGTAGATCAGCCCGGATTTGAGCGGCAGCGGCTGAATATCTCCGCCCGTGTAGTCAATTGCGTTGCTCCAGAGGCGGCCCTGGCTGATGTTGCCGCCGAGTGGCATCGACCAGATCGACATGGGCACATCGAAGCCGTACTTCGGCTTGTCGTAGCTCATGAAGATGCTCTTCTTGTTGTAGGCGAGGCGCGGATAGAAGGACCAATGCCTCGCGGACGGGTCGTAGTTGCGCGCGGCGGCGGTATTGTGCGTGAGCTGCTTGAGAGATTTGCCGAAGCGATCGAGGATCCAAACGTCTGAGTACAGGAGCGTTCGCTTGACGGCCAGCAGCTTGCCACCGGGATATGGCGCCAGCTGAGTCCAGCCCACGCCCACCGGGGTGAGCTGATGGAACCGCCCGGCGCTAAAGCTGTAGATGGCTCCAGCCTGCGTCACGAACAGGGTGCCGGGAAGGTTCACTGCCGTCGGGCTGGGAGTGGCTGAGGTGGGCAGCTGGGCCGGCGCTGCGACCTTGGACTGCCGGGATCCGAGATACATGTAGGTACCCACGCTCGAGACCACCATCAGGACCGCGATGCCGGCCGCGACCACGGCCCTCGAGATCACGGGAAGTAGGTGTGGACCAGCGGCAGGATCGCGCCCCAGTCGGGGACCACATAGCCTGAGGGGCACCCACACCCACGCGTGTAGGGAGGCAGGAGGACCACCTGCTGGATGTTCTTGATGTCAATGCCGCCGGCGAGAGGCAAGAGTGTGGCGATGCGCGAGAGCGACATGTCGGTCTTGATCTGGCCCTTCAGGGCAGCCGCCAGAAGGGGCACATCCTCAGCGGTGATCTGTGCTGCTTTCGCGCGCAGAGCGAGCAGCACCTGCTGCTGGCGCGCCGAACGTCCGAAGTCGCTCTGCAGGTCGTTGTGGCGAGACCTCACGTACTGCAGGGCGTGGATCCCGTCAAGGTGCTGAGGTCCGGCCATGACCGCGACGCGCAAGTAGCGATAAGGATTGCCGGGTCCGATGTCGTACGGGTAGAAGTCGTCGAAGACCGGGGCCTGCGTCACCACGTCGATCCCGCCGATGGCATTGATGACGTTGACAAGCCCGGCCAGGCCGATCCAGATATACGCGTCGATCTTGATGCCGAAGTTGTTCTCGACCGTTGCGATGGCCGACCCTGCCCCGCCGTAGGAGTAAGCGCCGTCGATCTTGCCGATGCCGCCGGTCGAGAGCGGCACCCACAGGTCCCGTGGGATCGACAGCATCGTGACCTTCTTGTTGCCTGGGTTGAAGCGCACGATGATCATCGACTGGGTCAGGATGTGGTCGCTGAGGAACTTGGTGTCGTTGTCAGAGCCGAGCAGCAGAACGGTGAAGGCGCCTGGAGGGTGCACTGGAGTTGGGGTGGTGGTGCTGGTGGTGATTGACGGTGACGGTGAAGGCGAGGGCACCACGACGACCTGGCTGGTCGCGTCGAACGCTTCCTGAACGGCGGGCAGGAAGTATGCAAAACCACCCGCCGCGCTGGAAAGCGCTACGGCGATGACTGCCATGGAGAGAATGCGTAGAGGCCTTAGGCGCCCTTGCGAGGCACGGGCGCGGCGGCCCGGTCGATAGCCGAGCAGCACGGGCACGCATTCTAGCCCCACCGGCCGACAGACTTTGTAAAGGAGTTGTTAACGCTCACCCCTGCCTCTCTCTTCCATTCGAGGAGCGATCAATAGGGCCAACCGTATCGCCGCTTGCGCGCAGGGCTTGTGCTGGCGCGGACCCTACCGGATCGCGAGCTGTGTCGCCTTCACCGCGAGCAGGATCACCGCCAGCACCAGGTAGCCCGCCATCGCGATCATCGCCACCCGCCTCGGCGCCGACCACGTGGGGCGCTCGAGCAGCACGAGGGCCGGCATGCGCCAGCTCTCACGCTCGGCACGCGAGACCTCGGGTTGCCGGCCTGCTCCCCGCTGCCCGGCCCACAGCCACGCGCCCCCAGCTACCAGCACGACGGCGACTACAGCACCGAGCACCACCACCAGCCGGTTCACGTCAACCGCCGGAAACGCGGTCGAAACCACGAGCACCATTGAAAGGACGAGGAGCGCGCCGATGATGACGGCCGCCACCAGGTTCAGCCACGACCGGTTGACCCACGGGCCAAGCACCGCCCGATCGTTGCAAAGCAGGACCACGAAGACGGTCGAGCTGGGCAGCAGGATTCCCGCGAGCGCTTGCACGGCCGTGGTGATGAGGCCAAGGGGTGCGCGCGGGATCAGCACTATCGCGGCAGCCACTGCGACAGTGGCGGCGTACGTGCCGTAAAAAAGTTTCGCGTCCGCTATGCCCCGATGCAGCGAGTGGCGCAGTCCGAACATGTCACCGAACGCGTAAGACGTCGCGAGAGTCACTGCAGACGCGCCGACTATCGACGCGTCGAACAGGACCAGCGCAAAGATCGCCCCGACCACTGGCGAGATGTGAATGTGGAGTCCCCGCGCCAGACCGAGAGCGTCCTTGTAATGGCCGAAGTCGCTGGAGCCCGTAAACGCGGAAGCAGCCGACATCATGATCGCGGCTGCGCCGACGACGACCACCACCGCTCCCAGCACCGTATCGGCCTTCTCGTACTCAAGCCAGCGCGGTGTGATGCGCTTGTCGATCACGTTCGACTGCTGGAAAAACAGCTGCCATGGCGCAACGGTGGTGCCGACGATCGCGATGATCAGGAGCGCCGCATTGGACGTGAAGCCGCCAAGGATCGTGGGCTTGACGAATCCAGTGATCACCGCACCGGCATTGGGATGGCTGAGCACGGCGAGCGGCACGACCAGCAGGCTGGCGAACAGGAACACGAACATCGCGCGCTCCCAGCGCGTGAAATTGCCCGTGACGGTGATGCCGATCAGCAGGATCGCCGACAGCGGCACCACAACGTAGGGGCTGAACCCGAAGTATTCGCCCGCCATGCTGATCCCGATGAACTCCGTGCTGATGATCAGGAAGTTCAAGAGGAACAGCCCGCCGACCGAGAACCAGGCCCAGAACGAGCCGAATCTCTCCTTGATGAGCCTCGCCTGCCCGACGCCGGTAACCGCGCCCAGCCGCACGACCATCTCCTGGTTGACGATCAGGACGGGAACCAGCAGGAGCAGCGTCCACAACAGCGAGTAGCCGAAGTCCTGACCCGCTTGTGCATAGGTGGAGACTCCGCCGGCGTCGTTGTCGCCGACCATGACGATGAGCCCCGGTCCGACGATCGCGGCCAGGGTCAGGAGGCGCCTACGCCAGGTTCTTCGCGGTGCCTCGTCGCTGAGGCGGATGGTGCCGAAGGCACCGTGGATGTCGCCGGAATGCCTCTCCTCCACCACCGAGGTAGGGACCGGGTGGGAGTCGCCTCTCACCGGCCCGCGCTCGGCCACCGAGGGTCAGACCCCGCTGCTCGCTTCGACGCGGTTGCGCCAGTTCTCTGGCACGAGAGCCTCGAGCACGTCGTCCACTGAGATGGCGCCCACCATGATCGAGTTGGTGTCGGTGACGGCCAGCGCTGTGAGGTTGTAGTCCGCCATCATCATCGACACGTCAGTAAGATCGGCGCCGGCGTTGACGTGCAGGTCGACGATGCCTGGTTGGTCCTCGACCCTGGCGGCCGGATCGCCGCGCAGCAGGTCAACCACACTGAGGCTGCCGACGAACTTGCCTTCGGCCTCGGTCACAAACACCGTGCTCAGCAGCTGGTGCGGGGCCTTGTCGTCCTTGCGCACGTGCGCAAGCGCATCGGCGACGGTGGCCCCGCGCACCACCGAGACGTAGTCGGGGTTCATCATTCCGCCGGCCGTCGTCGGGTGGTACTGGAGGAGCTTGCGAAGCTTGTTCTGCTGCGGAGCCGGCAGCATGGCGAGGACCGGCGTCAGCCGATCGTGGTCGAGCTCCGCGAGCAGGTCGGCGGCGTCGTCCGGGGCCATACGTCCGAGCACGTTGGCGGCCTCCTCGTTGGAACGAGATTTCAAGAACTCGACCTGGTGTTCGGTGTCGAGCTCCTCGAAAACGTCGGCTGTTAGCTCGACGTCGCTCTCGACGGCGTGGATGATCTCCTCGCCCTCCTCGTGCGACGCACCCTCCACCAGGTCTGCGATCTGCGCCGGATGAAGCCTGCGCAGCCGCTGTAGGGGCATCAGAAGCTTGGCGGTCGGGACGTGCCCGACGAATGGCTGCACGTCCTTCCAATCGAGAATCGCGTGTCGGCGCAGGTCGGGCCGAGCACGCCTCGGGACCAGGCGGCGCAACATGGCGCGCGGGCTGCGATCGACGCCAAGCAGCACGCAGCCTTCAGCGGACTGACCAAGCACAAGGTCGTGCGCCTGCACGATTCGACCGCGCGCCACGTCCATAAGGTGACGCCCCAGGACATCGGCCGCGAGCAGCACCTCGCCCGGCCGGCGTTGAAAGGCGCCGGTGTTGAGCGTGGGGCTGCTCAACCTGATCTCGCCGGGCGCCAGCTTCGCAATGTCGGACAGGCTGACGTAGACATCGCTGCCACCGATGCGCACCTTGATGCCGGTCACCGGCGGATAAGCACCGCCGCCCTCGCCCAGCTTCACTATGAGGTCCTCAACGCGGCCGACCTCATCGCCGGCGGGGTTGAGAACAGGGCTCTTCAGCACCTGGGTAAGCGTCAGCCGCCGCTTGTCGTCGGCGCGAGCGCCCGCAGCCGACTCACTGGCCCTGCCGTTGTTCATCTGATCGCTCATCGAATCACCGCCAATGCGGTCCTCCACCAATCCCTTACCACCCGGGCCGCGGCCCAACCTAGGTAATTATCCGGCTGCGGCCTCCATCTTGCCCTCGAGCTGCTCCATGCGTTTGAGCATCCGGTCCAGGGCCACATCCTGCGCGGTCAGATGCTCCTGCATCTGCAGGCATTCGTGCAGGATCGCCTCTGCGTCCTGGTAGGTGACCACCGCGCGCTTGTCAGATGCCGCACCAAGGACCTGCTGGCCGACCATGATCACGAACATCAGGAGCAGCTGGACGATGTTGCCAAGGAACAGAAGGAAAGCGAAAGGATAAGGATCGATCTTGTGCAGCGGGCCCCACGCAAAGCCCGCGAGGACCATCCAGGTCGCCATCGTTATCGCGGCTATGTAAAAGGCCCACATCGTGCCAACGCGCTTGGTGATGGCGGCGCCGAGACGCCCGTTGATTCCTACGTGCTGATCAGCGACTTTCGGCGGCGGCTGTAGTTTCCGCTTCTCGGTGTGCGGGTGCGGATGATGGACGAACTCTATGTCGGTCATTCCCAAGACCCTCCCAAATAACGACGTGCCGAAGCGTGCCCAGGCCCAACCCGCGCCGGTACGATCGCAGTCAGATATGCGACGCGTCGAGCAGTATCGCGCCGAGCTCAGGCGGTTGAGCGAATGGGAGCCATATCTCAAGAAGAACTCCGGCCTGCCTGGGGCACGCGCCAACCTCGAGCTCGTGGAGGCGGTCGGTGAGGAGGCTGACGCTGAGCGGCTGTGGCGCCTTTCAGCCTCCAGCGACGAGTTCTTCGCCTTGTGCGGCACGGCCGGGCTCGGCCATCTAGCCGTGTCGGACCCCGTGCCGGTCATGTCGTGGCTGCGGGAGCTCTCCGCCGACCCTCGCTGGCGGGTGCGTGAAGGTGTTGCGATCGCCTTGCAGCACCTGGGCCGGTACAGCATGCCGCGCCTCCTCGCGGAGATGGAGAAATGGTCGACCGAGGGCCCCTACCAGCAGCGCGCCGCAGCCGCGGGCCTTTGCGAGCCCAGCCTGCTGAAGGAGCCGGAACACGTGGTCAGGGTGCTCAAGATCCTGGACCGACTGACCAGGTCGCTCGCAACGACCAGCGAGCGCAAGAGCGAAGAGTTCCGCGTCTTGCGACAGACCCTCGCCTATGGCTGGAGCGTGGCGGCAGCCGCGCTTCCGGATGCCGCACGCCCGCTGATGGAGAAGTGGCTGCGGTCCACGGACAAGGACGTTTCTTGGGTGATGCAGAGCAACCTCGCCAAATCCAGAATCGCCGCCCTGGGACCTGCCTGGGTGACCCGTTGGCGCAAGAAGGCCCAGCCGCCACCGGCGGCGCCCGCCGGCGGGGACGCGCCGCTTCCGGCCATCGCCGTCCCGGCGCCGGCGAAGCGATCCCCGGCCAAGAGAAGCGTCCGCACTGGCGCCAAAAGATCGACCACGGCCCGCGGGCGAAAGCCGTGAGCGATGAAACCCCATCGACGCCGCTGGACCCCACCCCTCGTCTACCACTGGAGGAGACCCCATCCACCCCGCTCGACCCGACCCCTCACTTCCCGATGCCTGCACCGCCGGTGCCGCCTCGGGCATCGACAACGCTCCCGCCACCGCCTTCCGTCTCTCCTTCTTATATGTCCCCGCCGGCGGCACCGCCGCCAAAGGCGGGGCGGTCGCGCAGCCGGCTCTTCGTCGGCATCGTGTCGGCGGTCACGCTGCTGGTGATCGCGGCGATCGCGCTCGGCGTGATCCTGGTAGGCCTAAATGTGGTCCACCGCGCGATGCCCAAGGGGGGGCCCGTCGTCGCTTCGACCGACCTGACCTC
>DATARC010000166.1:0-2067 GCA_036264335.1 Candidatus Dormiibacterota bacterium | reverse complement strand
TGACATCAAGCCGTCGAATATCCTCATCCAGACGGACGGCACGCCCGTCCTGGCCGACTTTGGCCTGGCGCGGATGGTGGGGTCGACCCAAAAGCTGACGGCGTCGGGCACCGTTCTCGGCACGCCGGAGTACATGTCTCCGGAGCAGGCCACGGGCGAGCCGCTGGGACCGGCATCAGACCGCTACTCGCTGGCAGTGATGGCGTACGAGATGCTGACGGGCCGCGTGCCCTTTCAGGGTGACACGCCGGTTGCGGTTCTGATCTCCCACATGAGCAAGGCTATGCCGCCGGCGCGAGAGCTGGACGGAAAGCTGTCCGGTCACGTGGAGGAGGCGTTGCGACGCGGGCTGGCAAAGGCACCTGACGATCGCTACCCGAGTGCCAGCCAGTTCATCGCTGCGCTTACGCCTGCAGCCTGGACTCACCTTCGGCGCACCGACCACGGCGTTGTCCGAGCAGTGGCACACCCGGAGGAGACTCCTTCGGCGCGCACGCAAACCGTCCTCGTGGTCGACGACGGTGCCGCGAATCGCGAGTTGATTGAGGCCTGCCTGGTCGACGTCGATTGCATCGTGAGGACGGCGGAGGCCGGTCCAATCGCGCTCGAGATGATCGAGGCGTCGGCCCCGGACCTGGTGCTTCTCGATGTACAGATGCCCGGCATGGACGGTTACGAGGTTTGCAGACGAATCAAGGCAAACGTGGCGTACCGCTTGATCCCCGTCGTGATGATCACCGCCCTCAACCGCGCGGATGACCGCATCAGAGCTCTGGACTCGGGCGCCGATGACTTCATGTCGAAACCCGTTGAGCGGGCAGAGCTCGTGGCGCGGGTTCGATCCGCCCTGCGCCTGAAATCGGTTTATGACTCGTTGGACAGTGCGGAGCAGGTGATCTTTGCGCTGGCCGCTGCGGTGGAGGCCAAGGACCCGTTCACCGGCAAGCACACGCATCGAGTGGCTGAATCGGCACGTCACGTCGGCTCTTTGCTGGGCCTTCCCCAGATCGATCTCGATACCCTTTTGCGGGGGGGCATCATTCACGACATCGGCAAGATCGGAGTGCCGGACGCCATTCTGCTCAAGCCGGACAGCCTGGACTTCGACGAGCTTGTCAAGATGCGGGCTCACCCAATAATCGGTGAGCGCATCGTGCGCCCGTTGCGTTCTGGCGCAGGACTGCTTCCTATCATCCGCCACCACCACGAGCGATTCGATGGCGGCGGATATCCGGACGGTTTGCGCGGATATGACATTCCTCAGACCGCGCGGATCCTCGCGGTATGTGACGCCTTCGACGCGCTGGTCAACGATCGTCCGTATCGGAAGCGACGAACCGTGGGCGAAGCGCTGGCAATCCTGGCTGACGGTGCCGGCACCCAATGGGATCCGGAGATCGTGGACCTGTTCCGGAGCGAGCTCCCGAGAATTCGGGCGCTTGGCGCCGCATGAGGTCGACGAGATGAAAGAGGCGCTGCCCTACTTTCAGAATGGCGTCGCGCTGGCTTTCGTCCTCCTCGGCGTCGTCACAGCGATCGGATGGGCGAGACGTAGAGACCGTTCCCTCGGGCTCCTGGCGCTGGCGATCGTCCTGCTGTCGACAGTGACCTTGCTGGGGCGGATTCCAGCTCTATTCGGAGTTCAGCCTCCGCTGCTGTCGGAGATCAGCCTCATCGCCTTCATGGGATCCGGGTACGCGCTGTTCCGTTTCCGATGTTCGTTGATCCCGCTGGCCGCTCCTTGGCGGGCCGCGGCGGCCATCGCGACGGCGGCCACTGTCGTGGCGTACCTGGCTTTGGGCATCATCCGCTTGGTCGCCTCGGTTCCTCTCGCCTTGAGCACGGCCGCAGCCTTCTTGCTGGTCGTGGTCTGGGCGGCTCTGGTGGCTGAGCCAATCGTCAGGTTCTGGATGGTTTCTCGCGGCCTGCCGGCCGTCCAAGCGTGGCGATTGCGATCGCTGAGCCTGGGCTTCGCCGGCATCGTGCTGATCCTCGTGGTGGCCATCGCCGCGGGCTCCCTCGCCAGCAATCCGACCTTTCAAGTCGCAATCGAGGTGATGGCGCTTG
>DATARC010000131.1:0-3881 GCA_036264335.1 Candidatus Dormiibacterota bacterium | reverse complement strand
CTCGGTCGCGCTCTGAGGAATGTCGCGAACACCGAGCCCACGGCCGGCAGCCCGACCGCCAGCTCAGGCTCCATGGACCTCTCTCACGGGGACCAGCGAGACGCCCACCGCCACCATCGCCGCCAGCACGTAGACCGCCGGCCCGGGGCTGGTGCCGGCCACGCCCGCCGTGGCCGCCACTGAAACGGCGATGGCGGCCAGCGCCGTCACGACCGCCGGAGGTTCGCTAGGGGTCAGGATGCGTGCGACCATCAGCCCGAGGACCGACAGCGCGGCGAACCTGAGGGGCGCGCCGGGGCCTGTCGTCACCGAGGTGGAGACCCACAGCGCCACCAGCCCGACGGCCACGGCGAGCACAACGCGTGCCGTCGAGCCCGACGGCATGATTCCCCAAACGTCGGGTCCCGAGCGCAGGCGCCGTGTGGCGGCGAACCCGCCGCCGACGAGGATCGCCGTCGCGGCCAGCGCCCCCACGCCGGCGAGTGCCAGCACCGCAAATCCCACCGTGATCAGCGCCATGCCAAGCGCGAGCGCCCGCCGACCCTCGGAGAGGACGAGCAGCGCGGCGCCAAACCAAACGATGAAAGCGGCGGCAGCGCTCACCGGTTGACGGCGAAGGCGAGGGCGATGAGGGCGGCGAGCCACAGCACGGGCCTGCCCCCGGCTGCGGCTTTCTCCAGCGCGCGCGGGTTCAGGATCGATCGGTACTGGTCGGGCACAGCGGCGCGACGGAATTCGTCAAGCCATTGCCGTGGCGCGTCGAGTCCCGGAATCTTGAACACCGGCGGCCTCGCGGGGGCCGACTTCGCGGTCGCCGTCTTCGGTTCGGCACCGGCGGCGACGGCCGGCTCGCGACGCGGCGCACGCTGCGTCCCGAATACGCCGGTGACGCCGTACGCGATCAGGCCCAGCAGGAGCAGGGGGGTGAACAGAGAGAGCACCGGCAGGTCCGTCTGGAGGGTCGACACCGACACCAGGCCGCCGCCCAAGCCAGCGAAGCGCGGCATCACATCCACCTGCGCCGGCGCGGCGAAGGTCGTGACCACCACCGGCAGGGCGGCCCCAGCGACCAGGAGGAGCCCGGCCAGCGCCATGGCGGCTCGCGGAAAGGTTTCATTCGCAGGGCGGCCGCGGCCGGCCGGCAGCCGGATCGCCCGCGCGGCGGCCACCATGAGCAGGATCCACACCGCGGCGCCCGCGACGCCGATAAGACCCAGGAAGTCGCCCGCCTCGAAGGTGGCCGTCAGCGCGACGACCACGGCGCCGAAAGCCAGGCCGGGCGGCATTCCTGCAGCTGCCGCAATCGTGAGCAGGGCCGCTGGACCCGCGCGGTCGGGAAGCAGTGGAAGGCAGGCGGCCAGGACCGCGACCGTGGCCAGGATGACAAGCCCGGCGACGAGCCCGACCGGGGTTCCGATCGCGATGGCCATCAGCGCAAAGCCGCCGAGCCCGGGGATCAGCTCGCCGAGATACTCGCGGCGCGTCGCCGCCGCCTGGGCGCGAATCGCCGCACCGAGCGATACGAGCACGCCCAGGCACGCCAGCAAAACTTCCAGCACGGGCTGCGGGTACCGGCCGTCGCCCATCTCGTAAGCGCGTACGAACAGATAGAAGCCCAGTGGATAAAGGGTGGCCACGGCCATGCCGGCCGCTCGCAGCGAAGGCCGCGACCAGAGCTGCGCGGGCCAGCCACGCCAGGGAAACAGGCCCGAGGCCATGAGCGCAGCGCCCGCCAGCAGCGCGAACACTGGGACGGTCAACGCCGACACCGGCACGGCGGCGTAAACAGCTGTGCCGCCCACCACCTGCAGGATGCCGCCCGCCCAGCTCAGCGCCAGCCAGGCCGCCAGCAGCGCTCCCCAGGGAGGGCGCGGGGCGCGAATGTCCTCGATATCCAGCTGGATCACGGCCAGCGTTGCCGCCGTGCCACCCGCGAGGGCGGTGAGCAGCACGCCGCTGGCTTCCACTGCGAGCACGGCTGCGGCCACACCCAAAGCGGCTACCGTCCCCTCCTGCCAGCTGCGCGGCTGCAGCGTGAGGAGGATCGCCGAAGGGACGAGGATCACCAGCGCGAAGACAAACCCGACGCCGTCGAGCCTCAGGTCGAAGTTGGCGCCAAAGCCGAGGGGGCCCAGGGTCAGCTCCTCCGTCGAACGGATCGGGAGCCACAGGAGAAGAAGGACGGCCAGCGCAGCCCAGGCGCCGGCGCCGACGATCGCGCGGCCCGGTTTCCAACCCGCAAGCCCCAGGGCGGCTGTCACGCCGCCTGCCACCAGCGGTAGAGCCACGGGCGCGAGAAGCGCGAGTGGCGGCACTATTACTGACCCTTCAGTCTTTCGATGGCGGCACGGGTCTCCGCCGCGCGTTCCTCCAGCTTTCTGACTACGTCGAACGGTGCGTTGGCGCGAAACTCGGGGTTGGCGAGCTGCGCCTGCGTTTTCTCGAGATCAGAGTTGAGGCGCTTGAGCTGCGCCTCGTTGCGGCTCTTGTCGCCGGCCACCGGAAAGCTGACGCGGCCGGGCAACGTGCCGAGGGGAACGCCGTCCTCGAACGCGTGGGAGGACAGCTCGGTCCAGGCCAGCCGTGCCGCCAGCGCGGCCACCGTCCGGTCGGTCGATGCGTCGAGGAAGAGCTTCCCTCCGCGGGGCGGTGCGCCCGCCGCCTGGCGATGCCCGCGCACCTCTTCGACGATTGCCATCACCTGGCCGAAAGTCTCCTCCCCCTCGGGGTCGGCCGACTGCAGCTCGGGCCATGCCGACCGCATCAGGAAGTCGCGACGACCTGGCAGCAGCGACCAGAGCTCATCGGTGACGAAAGGCATGATCGGGTGGAGCAGGCGGAGCACGTGGTCGAGGCACGACACTGCGATGCCCTGCGCGACAGGATCGCCCGCGCGCAAGCGCTCTTTGACCGCCTCGAGATACCAGTCGCACAGCTCGTTCCATGCGAAGGCGTAAGCGGCGGCCATCGAATCCTGGAACTTGAAGCCCTCGATGCCCGCTGTCACTGCTTCGCCCGCGTGGGAGAGGCGCGACAGGATCCACCGGTCCTCGAGCGCTTGCGGTTTGGCCGGCGCGGCCTCGGGCGCGACAGAGGCCGAGCCCGCCGACGCCAGGACCAGCCGGGTCGCATTCCACAGCTTGTTGCAGAAGCGCCGGTAACCCTCGACGCGGCTCTCATCGAAGCGCACGTCCTGGCTCGACATCGCCACCGACGCGGCCCATGCGCGCACGGCGTCGGTGCCGTACTTGGTGATCAGCCCGCGAGGATCGACGCCGGTCCCGAGCGACTTGGACATCCGCCTTCCGTCGACCGCCTGGACCTGGCAGTGGATCGCCACGTCGGCAAATGGAACCTCGCCCATGAACTCGAGGCCGGTCATGATCATCCGGCTCACCCAGAGGTTGATGATCTCGCGGGCCGTGCTGTTCATGTTGTTCGGGTAGAAGGCCTCGAGGTCGTCCGTCTCGTCGGGCCAGCCGAGCGTCGCGAACGGCCACAGCGCGGAAGAGAACCACGTGTCCAGCACGTCCGGATCCTGCGTCAGCACCGTGCTGCCGCACTCGGTGCATTCGTGGGGACGCTCGACCGCGACGACCTGATGCCCGTTGTCGCAGTGATAAACCGGCACGCGATGGCCGAGCCAGAGCTGGCGGCCGACGTTCCAATCGCGCAGGCCGCGAAGCCAGTCGAGGTATGTGCGTTCGTAGCGATCGGGATGCCAGCGCACCTTGCCCGCCGCGGACGCCTCCAGCGCCTTGTCGCGCATGACCTCCATTCGCAGCCACCACTGCTCGCTGATCAGAGGCTCGATCACAGCGTCGCACCGATCGCAATGCCCGACCTCGTGCGTGTACGGCTCCTCCTTCACGAGCAAGCCC
>DATARC010000093.1:0-3220 GCA_036264335.1 Candidatus Dormiibacterota bacterium | reverse complement strand
CGCCGCCTTGATGTAAGGCCCCATCACGTCGGACAGCAGTCGGCTTCGACCCAGCACCACCCCGAAGATCACGCCAAGGATCGAGCCGACGATGAAGCCGCCCACCGTCTCCTCCATCGTGACCAGGACCTGGTCACAGATCGGTCCGAGGTCTGTGCCCTGCGTGATCCACGTCCAGAGCTTCTGCGCGATGTCCGAGGGCTGCGACCAGAAGAACTTGTCGACCACGCACGGGTGGCCGGGGCTGTTGCAGTCGCTGACCTGCGCGCCAAGCTGCCAGCCGCCAAGGATCACCACCGCGACCAGCAGCCGCAGGCCCTGGACCTTCAGCCGATCGAGCTGATGCTCTCGCCGCCGCCTCGCGACCAGGTCGACGGCGGGCCGCGCCGATGACGGTTCGCCGCCCGCCTGGGTGCTCACCGCCAACCTATGCGACGCCGCGCTTCTGGCGCTCATAGCTCACCAGGACCTCGTCCTTGAGGTCCTTCCAGATCTCCTCGTAGATCTCGATGAAGCGCGGCTGGAACCGGATCTCGGCCACGTTGCGCGGGCGAGGCAGGTCGACCTTGTAGTTGCTCTTCACGGTGCCCGGGCCGGCGGTGATCACGAAGACGCGATCGCTGAGAGAGATCGCCTCCTCCAGGTCGTGGGTGACGAACACCACCGACGCGGAGCTGGCGGCCCAAAGACCAAGCAGCTCGTTCTCCATGAGCGCGCGTGTCTGGACGTCCAGCGCGCTGAACGGTTCGTCCATGAGCAGGATTCGCGGACCGTTGATCAGGCTCTGCGCCAGCGCGACGCGCTTGCGCATCCCGCCAGACAGCTGGTACGGGTACCGGTCCTCGAAGCCGGCAAGCCCGACGCGCGCCAGCCAGTCACGCGCCTTGTCTCGCGCGTCTCGACTCGAAGCTCCGTGGTAGCGCGGCCCGGCGGCCACGTTCTCGAGCACCGTCTTCCAGGGGAAGACGGCGTCCGCCTGGAACATGTAGCCGATTCCGTCCGGGATCGCCGTCACCCGTTTCCCGAACACATCGACCTCGCCCTCGCTGGGCGGCTCCAGGCCCGAGATGAGAGCCAGCGTGGTCGACTTGCCACAACCGGTGGGTCCCACGACGGCGCAGAACTCGCCCGCGTCGACCGACATGGTCAGATCGTGAAGCGCGGTGTAGATGCCTCCGGAGGGGGTCAGAAACCGTTTTGTGACGCCGCGGACATCGATGGCGGGTGGCATCCATTTGCACTCTGGGTCGCGCGGGAGAGATGCGCAATCGATGCGGTCGTTGTGGCCGTTTTGGTCGTTTTGGTCGCCGGACGCGCCGCCGGCCAGGGACTACGATCAGGACAAGCCCCGTGAAGACAAGGCTCCCGCTCGCCTACCAGATCCTGGTTTTCCAGGTCGGCATCATCCTGCTGTCCGCTCTGCTGGGCGCCGCTGCGGCAGTGTGGCAGGCGAGCCAGCAGCTCGACCAGCAGTACGAGCAGCGATCGCTCGCGATTGCCGAGTCGGTCGCGGCCAACAGCGACATCCAGGAGGAGCTGCTCAACGGCGACCCCGGCGCGCTCATCCAGAAGGGCGCCGAGCAGGTTCGCCAGTCCACACACGCCAGCTACGTGGTCGTCACCAATCGAGCGGGAATCCGGTACTCCCATCCGAACCCGGCTCTGATCGGTCAGCCGGTGGACGAGAACCCGGCCACCGTCCTTGCCGGAAACACGTGGGTCGGCGTGCAGCAGGGGACGCTGGGAATTTCGGCTCGCGGCAAGGCGCCGATCTTCTACCAGGGCCAGGTGATCGGCATGGTCTCGGTGGGCTTCCTCGAGGATGCCGTCTTCAACCAGCTGGTCAAGGAGCTGCCCGGTTTCGCGGCCACTGTGTTGCTCGCGCTGGCCCTCGGCGTGATCGGGTCGATGCTGCTCGCCTCTCGGCTGAAGCGCCAGACGTTCGGTCTCGAGCCATACGAGATCGCCGGTCTCCTGGAAGAACGAGAGGCCAGCATCCAGGGCATCCACGAAGGCGCGATCGCGACCGACCGCGATGGGATCATCACACTCGCCAATGACGAGGGGCGCCGGCTGCTCGGCCTGCCGGCGGATTGCGTCGGCCGCAAGATCACGCAGGTCCTGCCGCAGGGACGGCTCTCGAAATTTCTCACCGGCGGGCTGAAGGACCAGGATGAGGTGCTGCTCGCCGGCGACCGCGTGCTGCTCGCGAGCCGGCGCGCGATCCAGGTTCGCGGGCGCGAGATCGGACACGTGGCCACGCTGCGCGACTCGACGGAGATCACGGGCCTGGCCAAGGGCCTGGGCGTCGACAGCCTGACCGACGCGCTGCGCGCCCAGGCCCACGAGTTCGCGAACCGGCTGCACACCATCGCGGGCCTGGTGCAGCTGGGCCGTGGCGAGGAAGCGATGAAGCTGATCGCCCAGACCTCCGGCCTGCACCAGGAGCTGACCGAGGCGCTGCTGGAACGCGTCGGCGATCCCGTCCTCGGCGCGCTCCTCCTCGCCAAGGCGGCTGTCGCCTCGGAAAGGGGCATCGAGCTTCGCGTCAGCGATGACACGGTGATGACGCACAGCTCGCTGGACAGCGAAGACCTGATCACCCTGCTCGGGAACCTGATCGACAACGCCCTAGACGCGGCGGCCGCATCGAGCGGCGAACGTTGGGTGAGCGTCTCGGTCAGCGACCAGGCCGGCGACCTGATGATGGCGGTGCATGATTCGGGGCCCGGAATTCCCGCGGGCGTCGACGGCCAGATCTTCCAGGAAGGATTCACCACCAAGTCGGGTTCACGGCAGGGGCGCCGTGGCTTCGGCCTGGCGCTCGTCCGGCAGGTCGCGCGGCGGAACGGCGGCGACGTCAGCGTGGTCAACGACGGCGGAGCGCTGTTCACCGTGCGGGTTCCGGCCGAGGTGGTGGCGCACAGATGATCCGCACGCTCGTGGTCGACGACGACTACCGCGTGGCCGACCTGCACTGCGCCTACGTCGAGCGGCTGCACGGCTTCGAGGTGGTGGGCCGCGCCCACACCGGTGCCTCCGCCCTCGAATCGGTCGACCAGCTTCGCCCCGACCTCGTCCTGCTCGACATCTACCTGCCGGACATTTCCGGCCTCGAGGTGCTGCAGCGGCTCCGCGAGGATGGCAGCCCGCCGGTCGACGTCATCGCCATCACCGCCGCCCGCGAGGTCGACAGCCTGCGCGCCGCCATGCGTGGCGG
>DATARC010000120.1:0-3189 GCA_036264335.1 Candidatus Dormiibacterota bacterium | reverse complement strand
GCGCCCCGAACCGGAACGCTTGACAGCGGCGCGTGGGCGTGGCAAGGTCGCAACGGAATTGGAACGCTACAAAAAGCCGCCCGCGGGCTCTGCCAGGCATCTCAAGCCACCCTCCCAACCGGCCTGCTGACCGATGGAACTGCGCTACGAGCAGGTTTGCAAGCGTTTCGGCGCCACCGACGCGCTGCTGGATCTCGATCTGCATGCCCCCGACGGCTGCTTCCTGGCCATGCTGGGTCCCTCCGGTTGCGGCAAGACCACAGCGCTGCGGCTGCTGGCCGGCCTCGAGGAGCCCACGAGCGGGCACATGTTCATCGGCTCGCGTGATGTCACCCACCTCCAGCCTCGCGATCGCGACATCGCCATGGTGTTCCAGAGCTATGCGTTGTACCCGCACAAGACGGTCGCCGAGAACATCGAATATCCGCTGCGCATCCGCCGCCTCTCGCGCGAGAAACGCCGCGAGGGCATCGAGCAGGCCGCCCGGATGCTCAACATCGAGGCATACCTCGAGCGGTACCCTCGACAGCTGTCCGGAGGTCAGCGGCAGCGTGTGGCGCTGGCAAGGGCGATCGTGCGCCAGCCTCAGGCCTTCCTGATGGACGAGCCTCTATCCAACCTTGATGCGCAGTTGCGGTTCCAGATGCGGGGTGAGCTGAAGCGGCTGCAGAAGGAGCTCGGCACCACGACCGTCTACGTGACCCACGACCAGCTCGAGGCGATGACGATGGCCGACCTCATCGCGGTCATGTCCGCCGGCAGGCTCCAGCAGCTGGCCACACCCGCGGAGATCTACGCGCGCCCTGCCAACCTCTTCGTCGCCGGCTTCTGCGGCTCGCCGCCGATGAACCTGCTCGACGGCAGCGTGGCCGGCGGGCGCTTCCTCCGCGCCGAGGGGAGCGTCCCTGCCGGCGAAGGACCAGCAGTCGAGAAGGCAGTCCTTGGGTTCCGGCCGGAGCACGCCCAGATCACGATGCGCGGATCCGCAGACTCGTTCGCAGGCGAGATCTATGTCGTCGAGCCGCTGGGCAACGAGACGCTGGTCTCGGTCAAGTCCGGAGACGAGCGCATCAATGTGCGAGTCGCAGCTGGATTCCGAGGTCTGATCGGCGACGAATGTGGCGTCCGGCCCGACGCCGGCCGCACCGTCCTCTTCGCAAAGGACAGCGGCAACCTCATACGCGGAACCGCGGACGGTTCATCCCAGGAGCCACGGACGGGCACGGTCCGTGAGTCAGCATGACCGGCTCACAGGCCGGTGTTCAGGAGGGTCCATGACAGAGTCCATCTTCTCCCGGCAGTACAGCCGCCGCTCACTGCTCAAAGCGGGCCTTTATGGAGTGGCAGGCCTGGCGGCGGCGCCGGCGATCCTCGAAGCCTGCGCGTCTACCTCGACGTCGACCACGAGTCCCGGAGGCGGCAAGATCGTCATGGGGACCTTCACGGACAACGCGATGACCCCGATCCGCGACATCTTCAACAAGCGGTTCACGGCCGAGACCGGAATCCAGGTTCAGTACAACGAGACGAACTACGACGCCTGGTACTCGGCTTCGAAGAACGACGGCCTACAGAAGACAGGCGCCTACGACATCTACGTGATGGACGACAACTGGGTGCCCGAGTTCGCCGCGGGCAACGTGATCCAGAGCCTCGACAAGCTCGGCTTCAAGGTCAATCCCGACATCCTTACCAACGGACTCAACCAGGGGTACTGGCCGCCGAAGGTCGGGGCGAAGATGAAGGACTTCGCGAGCAAGTCACCCGAGCTGTACGCGATCGTGATCATCGACGACGTCGAGATCCTCTACTACAACAAGGACTACTTTCCCACCGCGCCGAAGACGTGGGACGACATCGCCGCCGCAGCGATGGCCAAGGCGAAACCGGGGAAGCTCTTCGGCTGGTCCGCCCGCGGCGTCAAGGGCAACCCGATCGTGCAGACCTACCTCCCGCTGCTCAATTCGTACGGCGGCAACTTCGTGAACGATGACTGGTCGCCAGGTTTTGCAGGACCGGAAGGAGTCGGCGCTTTGGAGCGCCTGTTCAGCTTTATCCCGTACATGCCGAGCGGCGTCGCCGAGTTCGACACCGACCAGGAGACCCAGTCTCTGCTTCAGGGCAACTGTCTGGCCCTCACCGAGTACACGGGGCTCAGCCACCTGGTGGACGACGCGAGCCAGTCGAAGGTCGCCGGCAAGATCGACATGGCGGCGACCCCGAGCCAGGCGAAGAGCGGGCCGGCGATCGGCACGTTCATCTGCGGCATCGCCTCCGCGGCTCCCAACCCGCAGGGCGCCAAGAAATACCTGGAATGGTTCACGAGCCCCCAGATCCAGATGGACTTCGCGAAGACCAACGGCTCTGCCGCTGTCACCAAGAGTGCTCTGACCGACCCGAGCATCGCCTCGCAGTACCGCTGGCTGCCGGCCATCGCCGACGCCGTCAACAACTCGATCGCCAAGCCTCACACGCCAGACGAGCCGAAGATGGAGGACATCCTCGGCACGCACCTCAACGAGGCACTCGTCCAGGCGCTGCAGCAGAAGACCAACTATCACTCGATCGCGCAGTCGGCGCTGACGAAGGCGGCGAGCGAGATCACCACCTACCTGAAGCAGCAGGGCGGCTATTTCTAACGTCATCCGAGGCCGGCGGCCTTCCCTGGCCGCCGGCACCTATCTGCTGTTGATTCCGGCGGGGGTCGCCCTGGCGGCGGTCAGCGTGTACCCGCTCATCTACGGCTTCATCGCGAGCGTACGGAAGTTCCGCTACGGACTCGACGTTGGGCTCGCGGGGCTCAACAACTATGCCAACGTCCTGCAGGATGAGACATTCATCAGCGCGCTCGTAACCACTGCGAAGTACGTCGTTCTCTGCGTCGTCATCGAGGCCGTCCTCGGTCTCGCACTCGCGATGCTCGTCAACCGCGAGCTCCGGGGCGCCAGCCTCTGGCGCATGGGCATCATCCTCCCCATGACCGTCGCCCCGGTGGTCGTCGGGGTGATGTGGCGCCTGATCTACGCGTCGGACATCGGCATCGCGGATCCGATTCTGGGTTTGTTCGGCATCCACGGCGTGCACGTCCTCGGCACCGAGAACTCCGCGTTTCTCGGCGTGGTGCTGCTCGATGTCTGGGAATGGACGCCGCTGATGTTCCTCATCCTGCTGGCGGGCTTGCAGTCGCTG
>DATARC010000119.1:0-12552 GCA_036264335.1 Candidatus Dormiibacterota bacterium | reverse complement strand
TCGCAGTCCTCGTCGCGGTTGATGTCGCTGGCGGGAGCGCACGCTCTCGTGCGCATCCCGCCAGGCGATCAAGGGATCAGCGCCGGCACGATCGTCGACGCGATGATCCTGTCGCTGCCTTAGATTCGCTCCCGCTCGCCGTCGCCGTCGTAGTCGCGGGGCTTGTGGACTTCCTCCTTCACGTCCGCCTCGATGTCCCGCACCTTGCTCTTGGCGTTGCCCACCGTCTGCCGGGCCTTGCCCTTGAGCTCCTCGCTCTTGTCGCCCGTGACCTTCCCCTTGACTTCCTCAGCCTTGCCGCGAACCTGGTCTTTCATGCAGTGTTCCTCCTAGAAATTTGTCGTTACTCAGATAACGCCCGGCTATCGCCTCATTACCCCCTTTCGAACGTTAGTTCGCCCTAGAATTAGAGGTCCACATGGCCTCCCGCTTTCGTGTCGACGCACCCTTCCAGCCGGCCGGCGACCAGCCCGAAGCGATCGCCAAGCTGGTCGAAGGCGTTCAATCGGGCCTGACCCAACAGGTCCTCCTCGGCGTGACAGGAAGCGGCAAGACGAACGTCGTCGCATGGGCAGTGGAGCAGCTGCAGCGCCCGGTTCTCGTCCTCAGCCCGAACAAGACGTTGGCCGCCCAGCTCTGTGCTGAGTTCCGGCGCCTCCTGCCTGACAACGCGGTCGAATACTTCGTCAGCTACTACGACTACTACCAACCCGAGGCGTACATCGCCCGCAGCGACACGTACATCGAGAAGGACTCAAGCCGCAACGACGAGATCGACCGCATGCGGCACTCCACGACCCAATCGCTGATGACGCGGCGGGACGTGCTCGTGGTCGCGAGAATCAGCTGCATCTACGGCATCGGCTCGGTCGAGGACTACATGGGCGAGTCGCTGACCGTGGCCAAGGGCACGACGATCCGGCGCGAGGTTTTCCTCCGCAAGCTCACCGAGATGCTCTACGAGCGCAACGACTACGACCTCGCACGACTGCGGTTCAGGGTTCGTGGCGATGTCGTCGACCTCGTGCCCTCGAACGAGGAGAAGGTTTATCGGGTCGAGTTCTTCGGCGACGAGATCGAGAGGATCCAGGAGCTCGACGCGACGACCGGGGAGATCCTCGGAGCGCGCGACGAGTTCACTGTGTTTCCGGCCTCGCACTACGTCACACCGGCTGACAAGCTGCGGCTGGCGATGGTCGACATCGAGGCCGAGCTCGAGGAGCGCTGCAAGTGGTTCGAGGACCACGGCAAGCTGCTCGAGGCGCAGCGACTCCGCCAGCGCACGAACTTCGACCTGGAAATGCTGCGCGAGACTGGGACGTGCGCCGGGATCGAGAACTATTCACGACACCTCACGCGCCGGCAGCCTGGTGAGGCCCCGTACACGCTGCTCGACTTCCTGCCCGACGACACCCTGATATTCGTCGACGAGTCTCACGTCGCCGTGCCGCAGATCGGCGGCATGCTGGGTGGCGACCGCTCGCGCAAGGCCGCGCTGGTCGAGTACGGGTTCCGCCTGCCAAGCGCCTTCGACAACCGCCCGTTGAGCTTCGACGAGTGGGAGGACCGCGCGGGCAAGGTCATCTACGTGTCGGCGACCCCTGGCCCTTACGAGCTCAGGCGGTCGCAGCAAACCGTCGAGATGGTCGTGCGACCGACGGGCTTGGTCGACCCGACGGTCGAGGTGAGGCCGACGGCCGGCCAGATCGACGACCTGCTCGCCGAGGTCAAGAGGCGGACCGAGCTGGGCCAGCGCTCCCTGGTGACGACGCTGACCAAACGGTTTGCCGAAGACCTGGCCGACTACCTGCGGGAGTTTGGCGTGAAGGTCAAATACCTCCACTCGGAGCTCGACGCGATGGAGAGGATCTCGGTCCTCACCGACCTGCGGACGGGAGCCGTGGACGTCGTGGTCGGCATCAACCTCCTGCGAGAGGGGCTCGACCTTCCCGAGGTGGCGTTCATCGGCATCCTGGACGCGGACAAAGAGGGATACCTGCGCGCGTTCAGGTCGTTCATCCAGATCATCGGGCGCGCGGCGCGAAACGTCGAAGGGCACGTGGTGATGTACGCGGACAAGATCACCGATTCGATGCGGCAGGCTCTCGACGAGACGGAGCGCAGGCGCAACCGGCAGATCGCGTACAACGCCGAGCACGGCATCACACCTGCGAGCGTGAAGAAGGCGATCTACGCGCTGGAGATCCAGGAGAAGGACCTGCAGGCGGACGCGGTCGAGCTGATGGCCGGTGCGGGCGTGCCGCGCGAGGACCTGCTGGCGATCGTGCGGGACCTCGAGAAGGAGATGAGGAGGCTGTCGAAGGAGCTGCAGTTCGAGGACGCGGCGCGCGTGCGCGACCGGATCATCGCCCTGCGGAAGCGGCTGTCGGGAGAAGATCAGGGCAAAGAGGACGACTCCGATGTGGCGCTGGCGATCGCGGCGGCGCCACGCCAGAAAACGATGGTTCGCAACTGGGACTCACGACGCGGACGCCGACGATAGGCGTGCTGCTAAGCGCCCTGCGCGACGCTGCGAACGAGGCCCAAGATCTTCTTCCGCGATCCACGCAGGACCGGAAGGTTCGCGAGGCCGAGCAGCCGGACCATGAGCTCGGTCGTCTGGTCGATCACCTCGAGCGTGCGAAGGCGACCCGGCGACTTATCGAAGATCCAGAAGTAGAGGACGCCCATCTGGTACAGCCACAGCAAGGTCGGCAGCTCAGCCACGATGTCGTCCGGCAGCCTGGCGTCCGAGCCCTTGACGACCTCGGCATAGAGGTCGATGACCTCATCGCGCAGGGCCTTGGATTCCTTACCGAAGGGATTCAACGGGCTGACAGGATTGGCGACTGTGCTGAAGATCGCCCCCGCAAAGTCGTGGAAGGGTTCACAGGTGACAACCACCGCGCGGACGACGTTCCGCAGCCGCGCCGTCAGGTCGCGCTCGCGCGCCATCACCGGGCCGATGGCGGCGAGGTGGAGCTGGTGTGTGTGCCGGTAGAACTCGAGCACCAGGTGCTCCTTGCTGGCGAAGTAGTGATACGAGCTGCCCAAGGACACGCCGGCGCGCCCGGCGATGGCACGCATCGTGGTCGCTTCATAGCCTCGCTCCTGGAAAAGGGCGAGGGCGGCCTCGAAGATGGCCGCCCTCGAATGTTCGCCCTTGACGGTCTTGGGTTGCAGAAGAGCGCTCAAGCGGCCGCCTCAGGCACGCGCCATCGGCGGGTTGACCTGCGCGCCCGGCTGATAGGGCGGAGGCGGCGCGGGCTGGCGGAGCGGGCGCCGCAGCAGGTGCAGGACGAACATGTTGAAGAAGTGCATGAACCCCAGGACCAGCAGCACGACACCGATGCGGGTGACCGTCTCCTGGATCATGTCCGGGAACGTGCGCGGAGCGCCGCCGGCATTGATGAGGATGGCGGCCGCACCAAGGTTGACGAGGTAGAAGCCGACGACGAGCAGGTGGTTCACGGAGTCGGCGAGGCCAGTCTCCTTGAAGACGGATACGAGGAAGACGCGCCCGTTTCGGTAGAGGGTGTTGCCCACCCACACCGTGAGCGCGGCGCTGGCGCTCAGATAGATGACGTAGTCGATCAGCCGCAGATTATTCAGGTCCATCGGAATACCCCCATTCCCAGTGAGTTGACGTGAACTTGAACATGTTCAAGTTGCATCCTAGAGTGGTGGCGGGCGAAAGTCAAGAGAAAACGAACGTGTTCAAATTAACTGTGAGGCCAGCGGGCTAGTGCGAAACGAAAAAAGGGCGGCCGCGATGCTGAAGGCGGAGCCGGACGGGTGGATGGCGACGCTTGGGGCTCGCATCGCCGAAGCGGAGCCGGGCCGGGTTGTGCTCGAGCTCGAGGCCGGCCCCCAGCACCGCCATGGCGGCGGCGTCGTCCAGGGCGGGGTCATCACCCAGATCGCGGATGCCGCGATGGGGATGTCGCTGGGCACCCTCCAGGAGGACGGGCTCTGGAACACCACCATCGAGCTGAAGATCAACTTCATCCGCCCGGTCATCTCCGGCCGCATCCGGGCCGTGGGGCGCGTCGTCGAGATGAAGCAGACGCTGTTCTTCAGCGAGGCCGACGTGCTGGACGAGGAGGGCCGGCTGGTGGCGAGAGCGTCGTCGACCTGCCTGCCGGTGCCGGAGGGGCAGGGCCGTGAGTGACGTCACGGAGAAGGCGCCGTCGCGGGCGTGGGCCTGGATGGGCTTTCAGCTCGTCGAGACAGGGAAGGGGACGGCGGTTGTCGACATGACCGCCACCGACGAGATGGCGAACGTTTCCGGTTTCGTGCACGGCGGTATCATCAGCACTCTTGCCGATTCGGCGATGGGCCGGTCGCTGCGCACTCTCCAGCCCGGCGTGACTCGCGCGATGAGCTTCGACCTCAAGCTCAACTTCATAAATGCGGCGAAGATCGGCGAGCGCCTTCGCGCCACGGGCAAGATCGTGCACGCCGGAAGGCGAACCGTCGTCACGGAGTGTCGCGTCGAAGGCAAAGATGGGAGGCTCGTCGCGACGGCGAGCGCGACGTTTGCTGTTACCAGAGAAAAGGAATGAGACCGCGGCATGCCAACTGACCACATAACGATTCGCGGAGCGCGCGAGCACAACCTCAAGAACGTCTCGCTGACGATTCCACGCGACAAGCTCGTGGTTTTCACCGGGCTCTCGGGGTCGGGGAAGTCTTCGCTTGCGTTCGACACGATCTATGCCGAAGGCCAGCGTCGATACGTCGAATCCCTTTCGTCGTATGCCCGTCAGTTCCTGGGGCAGATGGAGAAGCCGGACGTCGACACGATCGACGGCCTTTCGCCCGCGATCTCGATCGACCAGAAGGGCACGTCCAAGAACCCCCGCTCGACGGTGGGCACGGTGACTGAGGTCTATGACTACCTGCGGTTGCTGTATGCGCGCATCGGTACTCCGCACTGCCCGGTCTGCGGGCGCGAGGTGCGGAGGCAGACCGTCGACCAGATGGCCGACCACGTCGAAAAGCTGGAGGCCGGCACACGCGTGATGGTCCTCGGCCCGGTCGTCAAGGGTCGCAAGGGCGAGTACCGCTCGCTCATCGAGGACGTGCGCAAGTCAGGGTTCGTGCGCGTTCGCGTGGATGGAAGCCTTTACGAGCTCGGCGAGAAGATCCCCCTCGACAAGAACAAGAAGCACGACATCGAGGTCGTGGTGGACAGGATCGTGGTCGGTCCCGAGCAGCGCACCCGGCTGGTCGAATCGATCGAGACAGCGGCAAGGCTGGGCGGTGGCGCTGTGATCATCGTCCCGGACAAGGGTGAAGAGATCCAGATGTCCCAGGACTACATGTGTCCTTACGACGGGACGAGCGTCGCCGAGCCGGAGCCGCGCAACTTCTCGTTCAACAGCCCGCACGGCGCTTGCCCCGTCTGCACAGGGATCGGGTTCCAGCTCGTCGTGGACGGAGACCTCGTCGTGCCCGATCCCTCGCTATCGCTGCGGGAAGGAGCGATCGCGGCGTGGAGCCGTTCCCAGTTCTTCTACCCCGAGCTCCTGGAGACGGTGAGCAAGTACTTCGGCATCGACATGGACAAGGCGTGGTCGAAGCTCAGCAAGCAGCATCGCGACGCGCTGCTCAACGGCACTGGCGATCGCAAGATCCGTTTTGGCTACCGCAACCAGTACGGTCACGAGCGGTGGTACGAGGCTCCCTTCGAAGGCGTCGTCGCGAACCTGCAGCGGCGCTACCAGGAGACCGAGTCGGATTTCCTCAAGGCCGAGCTCGAGCGCTACATGGCGGACAAGCCGTGCCCAGCCTGTAAGGGTCAGCGCCTGAAGCCCGAATCGCTCGCGGTCACGGTGGCATCGCGAAACATCGCCGAAGTGTGCCGCCTGTCGATCAGCACGGCGATCGCGTTCGTCGACACGCTCGAGCTCACAGAGCGCGAGCAGCTGATCGCGCGCGGCATTCTGAAAGAGATCCGCGAGCGCCTGCAGTTCATGATCGATGTCGGTCTCGAGTACCTGACCGTGGACCGAGCCGCCAACACGCTGTCCGGTGGAGAGTCGCAGCGCATCCGCCTCGCGACGCAGATCGGCTCCAAGCTGATGGGCGTCCTTTACATCCTCGACGAGCCATCGATCGGGCTGCACCAGCGCGACAACCGGCGGCTGATCAATACGCTGCTCCGCCTGCGCGACCTGGGCAACACGCTGATCGTGGTGGAGCACGACGAAGAGACGATCAGGTCGGCGGACTACATGGTCGACATCGGCCCCGCGGCAGGGGAGCACGGCGGCAAGATCATCGCGGCCGGCACCGTCGACGAGGTGTTGAAGGATCCCGACTCGGTGACCGCAGCGTTCTTGCGCGGCGATCGTGAGATCCCCATCCCCAAGCGGCGACGCGAAGGCAACGGCAAGAAGCTCGTGATTCGAGGCGCTCGCGCCAACAACCTGAAGGACATCGACATCGAGATCCCGCTCGGCACGTTTGTCGCGGTGTCAGGGGTCAGCGGTTCGGGCAAGTCGTCTTTCGTGACCGACATCCTCAGCCGCAAGGTGGCGCAGTACTTCTACAAGGCCAAGGACAGGCCGGGCGCGCACCGTTCCGTCGAGGGCCTCCAGAACCTGGACAAGGCCATAGACATCGACCAATCGCCGATCGGCCGCACGCCGCGGTCGAACCCGGCCACGTACACGGGGATGTTCACCTACATGCGCGACCTGTTCGCGCAGCTGCCCGAGGCCAAGATGCGCGGCTATAAGCCAGGGCGGTTCAGCTTCAACGTCCGCGGAGGACGGTGCGAGGCGTGCCAGGGTGACGGCATCATCCAGATCGAGATGCACTTCCTGCCCGACGTCTACGTTCCCTGCGAGGTTTGCCATGGGACGCGTTACTCGCGCGAGGTGCAGGAGGTGAAGTTCCGCGGGCATTCGATCTCGGACGTACTCGAGCTCACGGTCGACGAGGCGCTCGAGGTTTTCGAGAACGTGCCGCGGATCAAGACGAAGCTCAAGACGCTGCAGGACGTGGGGCTCGGTTACATTCGTCTCGGCCAGCCGGCGACGCAGCTCTCGGGTGGCGAAGCCCAGCGCGTCAAGCTGTCGGCCGAGCTGTCGCGAAGGGATACCGGTCGAACGCTCTACCTTCTTGACGAGCCGACCACCGGACTCCACTACGCGGACGTCGAGAGACTGCTCGTGGTGCTGCACCGCCTTGTCGATCACGGCAACACGGTCGTCGTGATCGAGCACAACCTCGACGTGCTCAAGACCGCCGACTGGATCATCGACCTTGGCCCGGAGGGCGGCGAGAAGGGCGGCTACGTGATTGCCGAGGGGACGCCTGAGCAGCTGGCGGGTATGCCCGAATCGGCCACAGGTGAGTACCTCGGCAAGCTCCTCGAGCGAAGAAAGAGGGCCGCCCGGCCCGCGCGTATCCCTGCACGTTCGCGTGCCAAGGTCGCGGTCGGCTGAGCCAGCAGCCTCGTCCGGGATATCGCGCGCTGATGCGCGTGCCTGGCTTCGCGCGTCTCTATGCGGGCCTGCTGCTTGGGCGAGTCAGCGGGACCATGGTCACTGTCGCGCTGGTGCTTTTCGTGCTCACGCGGTACCACTCGCCACAGCTGGCCGGGGCGACCGCATTCTTCGCGATCTTCCCAGGGCTCCTGGTGTCGCCTCTCGCCGGAGCGCTGCTGGATCGCAAAGGCCGCTCCCGGCTCGTCGTGCTCGACTACGCGCTTGCCGCAGCAGCGGTCGGCTTGATTGCTGGACTCTCAGCGCTCCACTCTCTGCCGCCGGTATTGCTGGTCATCATCGTCGGCGTTTCGTCGCTGACCAATCCGTTGAGCACGGCCGGGGCGCGCACTTTGTTTCCGATCCTCGTCCCCGAAGAGCTCTGGGAACGGGCCAACGGGCTCGACAGTAGCGGCCACGTCTTCTCGACGCTGGTGGGCGCGCCGCTGGCAGGCACGCTGGTCGGCTGGATCGGCGGTGCATGGGCGCTGGCCGCGGCGGGTGTGCTGTTCGTCGCGGCGGCCGTGGTCATGCTGGGGCTGCCCGACCCGCCGGCTGCCACCGAATCTCATGGCAACATTTTCAGGAACGCCTGGCTTGGCCTGAAATTCGTCGCGCAAAACTCCACGCTGCGCGGCCTCGCCTTCACCCTGAGCTTCCTCAACTTCGGCTGGGGCGTCATCGACATCGCCGTTCCGGTGCTCCTCCTGGGCCGGCTGCACCAGGGCCCGGCGGTCGTGGGTTACCTGTGGGGAGGACTGGGGGCGGCCGGTCTCGTGTCGGCCCTGCTGGCCGGGCGGGTGCCCACACAAGGCCGCGAGCGCCAGATCATGGTCGGCGGGATCATCGTTACCGCCGTGGCCATGGCGACGCTGCCTTTCGCCACGAGCGTGGTCGCGGTCGCGATCGTGCTGGTGGTCCTGGGCACTGCCAACGGGCCGTTCGACATCAGCTTCTTCACGCTCCGCCAGCGCCGCACTCCACCCGCGTGGTTTGGGCGAGCCTTCGCGGTGTCGATGTCGCTGAACTTCGTCGGCACGCCAATCGGGTCCGCTCTGGCCGGCACGCTCATCGAGCGTTCGCTTGATGTGGCGCTGTGGACCGCGGTGGCCGTGGTCCTGGTGGCCGGGATCTTTCCGATGCTCACCATTCCCGCGAGCGAGAAGGTCGCCGCATCGGCCGAGCCAGCGACCTAACCCCCGATCAGTCCGCTGGCGAGGAGGGCGACAAGGCCGCCGATCGCGTTCAGCACCAAGCCGATGATGCCTCCGATCAGGCGTCCGCGCTGGATGGCCCGAACGCCGTTGAGCGCTCCAATGATCGGCATGATCGGAAAGTAGAAGTTCGACACCAGCGGCACGACGATCGAGACGAGGCCGAGCCCGATCGACCAGGCGGCAGCGCCACCGAGCTGCGACATGAGACCGCCGGCGCCGACCGCGGCCGCCGGCATGTATGGCGGCGGGACCGGGGCGCCTGCGTAGCCTGGGGGAGGAACGTTGGTTGGCGGCGGAAGGTAGCCGGGTGGGGGCTGGAAGGCGGGTGGGGGCGACGATGGCGGCGGCGGCGGGGGCGGCGGCGGAGGATACCCGGGGGGTGGTTGGAAAGGTGGCGGCGGAGGATTGGCGCCGGGCGGCGGCGGAGGGGGCAGGTCGGACATCGAGCGAATCCTAAGGGCTGGGACTCGGGTTGCCAATGCCGTTCGCGGCAGAGAAGAACGTCAGGAAGAACGTGAGAATGACAAAGCCGACCGTGATCAAGCCGTAGATCAGCCCCAGAGAACCTCCGACCAATCCGGTGATCCAGCCGGCCTGCGCCATTCCGTGGCCGCCCAGCGCACCGCCGCTCTCACGGATCCTTCGCAGCGAGATCCGCCCGAGGATCACGGCTGCGACGCCCAGCACTACGGCCGGGACTCCGTAGCAGCAGATCGCGGGAAAGGCTGCGATGCCGAGCACGAGCGACGTGATCGCCATCCCGTCGTTAGGAGCTTGGTAGTAGCCGTAACCCGGGGGCGGGTAGTACCCCGGTGGGGGTTGGCCGGGGGGCGGGAACGTTAGGGGAGGTGGTGGCGGCGGAGGTGGCGGCGGCGGAATCGAGTCGGCGATCGCCTAGCCGCCGGCGGTGACGACACCGTGGAGGATCGCCGCAAGGATGGCCACGACCACGCCAAAGAAAAAGATGACCACCAGCGCGGTGACGGCGATGTGCACGTAGGAGATGATCAAGCCGATGAGGGCTAGGGTCGCTCCCTCCTCTCCCGTCCTCTTGATCTCGGCGCGGGCCATGTGGCCGGTGACGATCGAGGTGAGGATCAGCGCGAGGCCGCCCAGCCCGGTCACGTGACCGAAAGGAGCGACGAGCGCGGTCACCAGGCAGACCACGGAGAGCGTGTTGATGCGGCGCCCGCCGACGAGGGTCGAGCCGGGGCCCTGGCCGCCGCCCGTCGGGACGACAGTGGACGGACCTGACTGCTGGCCGACCACCTGGGTCTGCGGGTGGCCGGGAAGCTCGACTGGAGGCGTTTCCATGGCATTCAGTCTAGGCACAGATGGGGGCAATGGCGCCTTAACAGGCGGGGTTGCCGGCCGGCACGATCGTTTCTAAAGTCCGCAGCAGGTGCGTGTGTTGAGGGGGAGGGCAACAGCGCAAGGGAGGTGGGGAGGGCCCTCGCTGAGGTGTGCGTGCTGGGATGCTGGCCTCGCCTGATGCCGCGCAAGCCGTGACAGGGGCGCGGGTAAAGGGCTGGGAAGATGGCGTGGCAGAGGGGTTGGCAGACGCCAAGATGCGGCTGATTCGGGGGTTACGAAACTACAAAATTTCTTTCGGAAATCGGCCCTGTTAAGGGCCTTTTTCTATTGATTTCGAATACGAATTCGGTAAAGTACGAACATGCGTTCTGTGGCCGCTTTCGAGCATCAACCCAGCCCTGATTCAACCCCGTTCCAGGACATTCACCAGGCCCTCCAGCGCCTGCGTGATGAGGACCTCCATTCGGTGCCGGCATCGGCGATGGGCCCTGACTTGGAAGAGCTGCGCCGGCTCATCAACGGGATGGAGGCGGAGTGCTTGCGTCGCCTGCACCGTTTCGACTCGGGCGGCGGCTACGAGTCGACCCAGGCTCTGACCACCAAGTCCTGGCTGCGCTGGAAGTGCAACTTCTCGCCGGCAGCGGCCTCTGGCCGTGTCGCGGTGGCGCGAGAGCTGGCCGAGCTCCCCCAAGCGATGCAGGCATTCGCCGAAGGCGATATCAGCTATGGCCACGCGGCGATGATCGCCAGGACGGCGGAGAAGCTCGGCGACAAGATGGAGTCCAACGCCGAGACGATCCTGGTCACCGCAGCGAAAGAGCTCGACCTCGCTCGCCTTCGGCTGGTCGCGCTGAAGCTGCAGCACTGCATCGACCCCGACTCGGTGCGCGATGAAGCCAATGAGTCACACGAGCTGCGCTTCCTGCACTTCAGCCAGACGCTCGATGGCGTCTTCTACATGAGTGGACGGTTCGATTCCGAAGCCGGGGCGATCATCCAGACCGCGCTCAATGCGCTGAGTGGTCCGCCAACCCCAGATGACAAGCGCACGCCCAGGCAGCGGCGCGCCGACTCAATGGTCGAGCTGGCGCGTCAGAAGCTGAACAGCGGCACCCTGCCCGAGGTGGGTGGCCAGAAGCCGCACCTGGCGGTCACGGTCTCGATGGCGACCCTGGCCAACCAGCCGGGTTCACCGGCGGCCGACCTCGAGTGGGCTTCGCCGATTCCTGCCGAGATGGCGCGCCGGTTGGCTTGCGATGCGGCGATCACTCCAATCCTGCTTGGTTCCGAGTCGGCTCAGCCCATAGCCGGGCAGACCAGCCGCTCGATCAGCGGCTCGCAGCGCAAAGCGCTGGTGATCAGAGACAGGGGCTGCCGGTTCCCCGGATGCGACAGGCCGCCCGATTGGACTGATGTCCACCACTTGAAGCACTGGGCCGATGGTGGCAAGCACGTTATGGACAACCTGGTGCTGCTGTGCCGGCGCCATCATCCAGACCGCGCTCAATGCGCTGAGTGGTCCGCCAACCCCAGATGACAAGCGCACGCCCAGGCAGCGCCGCGCCGACTCAATGGTCGAGCTGGCGCGCCAGAAGCTGAACAGCGGCACCCTGCCCGAGGTGGGTGGCCAGAAGCCGCACCTGGCGGTCACCGTCTCGATGGCGACCCTGGCCAACCAGCCGGGTTCGCCGGCGGCTGACCTCGAGTGGGCTTCGCCGATTCCTGCCGAGATGGCGCGCCGGTTGGAATGCGACGCTGCGATTACTCCAATCCTGCTTGGTTCCGAGTCGGCTCAGCCGATAGCCGGGCAGACCAGCCGCTCGATCAGCGGCTCGCAGCGCAAAGCGCTGGTCATCAGAGACAAGGGTTGCCGGTTCCCCGGCTGCGACAGGCCGCCCGATTGGACCGATGTCCACCATCTGAAGCACTGGGCCGATGGTGGCAAGCACGTGATGGACAACCTGGTGCTGCTGTGCCGCCGGCACCATCGCATGGTTCATGAGGAAGGTTGGCAGCTGGTCGTCAGCGCCAGAGGGAACATCGTCGCGCTGATGCCTGACCGGTTTGCTTTCGGGCCTGTTCCACCGTAGTGGGCCCGACCTATGAACACGCGGGCTGCCTAGAACACCCGTTCCCCGGCATAATCAACTCGCCCGCCCCTACCAAGGGGAGTTACTTGCCACTGGATAGTCACGACATCGACGGCCCCCTCCGCGTGCTCGCTGGACCGGGCACCGGGAAGACGCGCGCCCTAGTCGATCTGTATGAGCAGGCCGTCCGGGAGCGGATCGCTGACCGTGGTCAGATCCTCGTCCTGACGTTCTCGAACGGCGCCGCCGCTGAAATCGCGCGGCGCATCGACCTGCGCCTGAACGACGACTATGGCGAGGCCTGGATCTCGACATTTCACAGCTTCTGCTCGCGGCTGCTGCGCGAGCATTCCCCCGACCCGGAGCGCCTCCTGCTCGATGGCTTTCAGGAGTCGATGGTCATGCGCAAGGTGCTGGCCGAGATGGAACCCGACG